>CAYWOF010000023.1:0-16139 GCA_964459825.1 uncultured Phycisphaeraceae bacterium
CCCCCCCCCCCCCCCCCCCCCCCCCCCCCCCCCCCCCCGAAGCGCGTGTTCATGCACCGTCGCCTCCTGTCGCCGCATCGGGCAATGCCCGAGCGGCCAAGGCACGCACCCCACCACCCCATAACGTGCGCGCGGATCGGGTCGAAGCAAGCCGAGATGCGAGAAAAACTCGCCATGGGCGCTCCGGCACGAGGTAGTCAGGCGGGCGTATGCGGGGACAACGCTCGCCGGGGGCGCAATACTCAAGGGCATGCGCCGTTTCGTCGCCGCGTTCGCCCCGCTCATCGCCCTGGGTGCGGGTGCGCTCGGGCAGACGGCGGGGCACCCCGCCCCCGCGCCGACCCCGGCGGAGCTGGTCGATCGCGCCCGCCTGATGGAGACGCTCGGCGCCCTGCCGGCGAAGCGGTCGTTCTTCGGCGACATCGAGCACCAGCGCGGGCTGGCGCAGACGGAGGAACTCCTGGCGGCGCGGCTCGTCGCCCTGGGCCTCGAGCCGCGGCGCGAGCCGATCCCCTGGAACCTGCGCGAGCGGGATCGCCTGACCGGAAACGGGGGCGGCCTGGGCGGGTTGGCGGCGGGGCCCGGGGCGCCCGAGACGACGGATGAACTCGCCGCGCGCACGTGGAACAACCTGATCGTCGACCTGCCCGGGACCGACCTGGCCCGCGAGGTGCTCATCGTGGGCGCCCACTTCGACGCCGTGCCCAACTGCCCGGGCGCGGACGACAACGGGACCGGCGCGGCGGCGCTGCTCGAGCTGGCCGCCATCCTGCCCGAGACGCCCACGCGTCGGACGGTCCGGCTCGTGTTCTTCAATCTCGAGGAGGCGGGTCTGAAGGGCTCGGCCGCGCACGTGCGCGCCTTGCGTCCGCGCCTGCGTCCGGGTCGCGATGAGAACGGCGCGACGATTCCCCCCGCCGAGACGCTCGTGGGCATGCTCAGCCTCGAGATGCTCGGCTACTTCAGCGATGAACCCGGGAGCCAGCGCTCGCCCCTGCCCTCCATCGAGGGCGTGTTCGAGGCGCCGACGGTGGGAGACTTCATCGGCCTGGGCACCACGAAGAAGCACGCCGAGTTCTGCCGGCGCCTGGACGTGGCCCTGCGCGAATCGGAGCCGCGCCTCAAGACCGTGGTGGCCGACTTCGTCCCGGACTTTCCCCTCGCCCCGCCGGACTTCCTCCGCTCGGATCACGCCCCGTTCCTGATCGCCGGGCTGCCGGGCGTCATGGTCACGGACACCTCGAACTTCCGAAACCCGAACTATCACACGCGGCGCGACTCGATCGCGACGATCGATCCGGAGCGATACACGATGGTCGTTCGGGCCCTGGCGGGCGCGGTCCACCGCCTCGCCGGACCAGTCCCGTGACGGACCCGGGTTGGACCGCGCCCCGTTGCGCGCTCACGCGAAGGTGTCGAGATCGTCGCGCAGGGCGTTCAGGGCGCCGTCCAGCCGCTCCTCCGACTCGTAGGTGTTCGCCGCGATCTCGCGCCGCACCTGCTCCACCAGTTCGACCCGCAGGGCCGGGAGCTCCGCCATCTTGCCCAACAGGCGCGCCCGGGCGGAGAGATCAACGCGATCGGACGGCCTCGGCGGCCGGCTATAGTCCCTGGCCCGGCTCCCCCGAATGCCGGGGCGATCCGTCGCGGGCCCCGCCGCCTCGGACCGGCCCCCACCCATTCCCGAGACCGGTGCGATGTCGGACATGGAACACCTCCACCACTTGGGGGCATATCTGGTTGCAGGACAGGCCCGACCACCCACCTGTGGGGCCACCACCAACACCCTGTCTATCGTCGGGGGTCAAAACCGGCCTTGAAACTTTGGCGGCGCGGGGAGAATTGCCGCAAGTTGATGTTTTGCAGTGGATTACGGAGGATAACCGCCATGGGGCCCACCGCTTCTATTCGATGTCGCGCGACGCGTGGCCGCGGGCCATCGCACTGGCGCCGCGCCCGGGCCTGTGCGGCAGGTCTGGTGGCCTTGGGAGGCGTGTTTGCCGCGGGAACCGAGCCGGCCGCGCACGCCGGCCAGCCCCCCAAGCCGGACAAAAAACTGATCGAGGAAGGCCACAAGCTCTTCGACAAGGCCCCTCCGAGGGAAGATGCCAAGGGCAAGGACAAGGAGCCGACCTGGTCCATCGTGATCGTCGGCTTCGTCGCCCGGTCGGAGACCGCTCGGGAAGCCCAGCGTTCCGAGGCGGCCAAGGCTTTGGAGCGCGTGCGCACCGTGGGTGAGCTGCCCGAGGCCTACCTCGAGGAGCGGGGCGAGGCGATCGTCATCGCGTACGGCTCCTACCCCAGCGCAAGCGACCGCAAGGCCCAGGCGGACCTGAAGAAAGTCCGTGCCATCGAGTGGGAGGGCACGCACCCGTTCGAGGGAGCGGTCCTCGTGCCCCCGGCCGAGATCCAGGGCGACGTGCCCGAGCTGGACCTGCGCAACGTGAAGAAGACGTTAGGCAAGGATGCCCTCTACACGCTGCAGATCGGCGCCTACGGGCGCGAGGATGGGCGCCCGGCGACGGCGAAGGAGATGGCCGAGTTCCGGCGCCTGGCCGAGAAGGCGGCCGTGGACCTCCGGCGCCAGGGCGAGGAGGCGTTTTACTACCACGGGCCCAATCGCAGCATGGTGACGATCGGCGTCTTCGGGCCCGAGGATTTCGGCCCCGAGGGCGGCGACCCCGCCAAACCCTTCGTGCAGAGCCCTCGCCTCATCGCCCTCAAGGAGCGATTCCCCTACAACCTCGTCAACGGCATGGGCACCCGCCAGACGGTGATCGGCACGTCCCCCTCCGGCAAGCCCGTGGAGTTCAAGACCCTCGGCTCCAGCCGCCTGGTGAACATCCCCGATTCGTGAGCCTCACGCGAGCAGGCGCAGGCACATGGGGTAGCGGTAGTACTCGCCGCGGTTGGCGGCCATCGCACCGGTGATCATGCCGTAGATGCCCAGAATGTAGATCGGGATGATCAGGATGGCGCCGACCCCGCAGGTGAGGATCGCCGCGATGGGCAGGACCAGCACGGCGTAGATCAACAGGCTGATCTGGAAGTTCACCGCCTCCTTGCCGTGGTCGTCGAGGAAGGGCGACTGGTGGCGCTTGATGAGCCACATGACCAGGGCCCCGATCACGGGAATCCCCATGTGCACCAGCAGGAGCGTCAGGTGGATGAACGTGGCGTAGGTGCGCTCGTCCGCGGTCGCGTGAGGATCGACCACGCGTCCGCCCCGCCCGCCGCCGCTGTCGTTGGTGTCGCCCAAGGTTCCCGCCGCCGCGTCGAAAGGAGTCATGGGGAGTCCGAGCCGGGGGCATCATCGCCCACCGGAGGCTGATTCGGCAAGTCCACCGGCGGCTTTCAACATCCGGCCCACCGGGCCCCGATCGACCGGCGTAACCCGCGCGATCCCACCGGGGCCACGATCGCCCGTCCGGCGGGCCCACCCGGTTCCTCAAGGTCGCCGCCGAGGGGGGCCGAAACTGGTTCGAGGCGCGTAGAGTGCGCTCCCGGACGACAGCAGAAGAGGCGGTGTGGACCAGGAGGTGGACGCATGGATCGGCGCGCCCCGCTCGTGATCGGCCTGACGCTGGCGTTGGCCTCGCCCGCCCCGGCCCCCATCGCCCCCGCCCCCGACCCCATCGCCGCGGCCCTGGGAGTGCGGACCTACAGCCTCCAGAAGTTCGACGCCCCCGCCCATGCCCGAGACGGGTTCAAGGCCACGCTCGAACTCGATGGGCGGCCGGTCGTCCTCTCCCTCGAGCCCGAGTCCGTCTATGCGCCCGGGTGCAAGATGCTCATCGATGAGGGCACCGGGGAGCTCATCGTGGCCGAGCCGCCCGACCCGTGCACCTACACGGGGAGCGTGCTGCAGATCCCCGGGAGCAGCGTCTCGGCCTCGCTCATCGAAGGAAGGCTCTCGGCCGTCATCCTCGAGGGCCGGGGCCGCCCCGGGTGGTCGATCCTGCCGCTGTCGGACGTGGTCCCGGGGGCCCACCCGACGGTCCACATCGTCTGTCGGGACCTGGACATCGTGCCCACGGACGACCGGTGCGGGCTGGTCGAGGGCCCGGCCGACCCCCTGGCCGGCGCGCGGGTCCCCTCGCGCGCGCCGCGCGGCACGCTCCTCCGCTGCCAGCTCGCCTGCGAGGCGGACAACCAGTACTACATCGCCTGCGGCTCGAACGCCTCGGCGACGGCGCAGGACATCGCGGGGGTGGTCAACAACGCCTCCAACTACTACAAGAACCAGGTCGGCGTGGTGTTCAAGATCACGCGATTCGTGATCCGCACGAACCCCGCGACCAACCCGTACACCAGCAGCAACGCCTCGACGCTGCTGGGGCAGGTGCGCACGCTCTGGAACAGCGGGTTCGGAAACGTCGTGCGCGACACGATGCACCTCTTCACCGGGCGCGACCTGGAGGGGAGCACCGTCGGGCTGGCGTACAAGGGCGTGGTGTGCGAGACGGCGTGGGCCTACGGGCTCTCGCAGTCGAAGTTCGCGGCGCTGCCCGGCAAGCGCGCGGGCCTGACCGCCCACGAGATCGGGCACAACTTCGACGCCAGCCACTGCGACGCCGCGGCCACGATGTGCTCGCCCTGCTACATCATGGCGGCGCAGCTGGGCAACGCGGCGCCGTACGTGACGTCGTTCGGGTGCAGCGCAGCGGGGATCGCGTCGTACGCCGCGGGGCTGGCGTGCCTCGACCCGCTCGACCGCGACGGCTCGCCCTGCCCGGGCGACCTGAACGGGGATGGGCGGGTGGACGTGCGCGACGCGGTGGCGCTCCAGCGCCTGCTGGCGCACCAGGATCCGGCGGGCGACGTGAACGGCGATGGGGCGGTGGACGTGCGCGACCTGGTCGCGTTCCAGGTCTCCCTCGGCAGCGGCTGCCGGTAGCGATTCACTCCGGGGGGGCCGGGGCGACCTCGCGCCGATACTCCTCCGGCAGCTCCAGCCCGCACTCCGGGCAGCGTCGCGGCACGGGTGCGGCCAGGTTGTACCCGCACCGGGGGCACACGCTCCGGGACCACGGCACCAGCCAGGCCACGAGCGGGCGCTCCAGGAGAACCAGCGCGCCGGCCCCCACGAGGAAGGCCGACTGGAAGACCGGGAGGCGCCAGCTCTCCAGCGCCGATGCCCACCCCTCGACCAGTCCGCCGATCGCCCACCACGCCAGCGAGATGAGGAAGATCATCGCCAGCACCAGGGCCCCGAAGCGGAGTGTCTTGCGCATCCGGTAGCGCTTGCGAACGATGGATGCCACATCGGGGATCATCGGGCGCGCTCCCAGGGCCTACGGCCCGGAGGGGGCCGGCGCCGGCGGGGCGCCGAGGTCGATCCGCCCCTCCCGCGCGAAGGCCACGCTCGGGCGGCTCACGCCCGCATCGAAGAGGATGCGCGCGATCTGGCCCGGCGTCGTGTACATGAGCTCGCCCTCCAGCCGGTAGGCCACCTCGCCCGTCGGGCGGGTCCGTCCGGCTCCCGTATCGCCCTCCGGGCCCAGCGCGACGACCGCCGGGAACACGATCCGCTGGCTCCCGTAGCGCCGGAGCGTCGCTTCCGGCGAGCGCACGCCCTCGAAGACCCGCCGGCCATCGAGCGCCAGCCGGTAGCGCACCTGGCGCAGGGGCAGCTCCACGGCGTTGTCGTTGGCCGCGTCGAGGGCGAACGAGATGACGAGCCCGTCGGGCGTTTCCGCGGCCAGCGCCGCCTCCACGACCTCGAGCTTCGGGGGCGCGTAGGACGTGCACCCGGCCAGCGCCGGACCGATGAGCAGCACGAGGGTGACGAGCACGGAGCATCGCATGGCCGGAGCGTACCGCGCCGTTGAGATCCACGCTCGGGGCAGCGCCGCTCTCCACGTGTCGCGACGAACACGCCATCAGAATCCCCGGGAACCGCCCGGAACCCCGCGACGAATCATTCTGCGAGCGTGCGGCGGAAGGCCGGGCCGACCACCCCACGCGTCAGGTTCCGGTGAGTTCTACGACAACTCGCGCGTCGGAGCAGGGAAGCTGAAATGCGGGGCGCGATCCGGCCTCGACGGGCATCGCCTCGCGCCGACGCAACCTCGACGACTCCCGCCCACGGTCCGCCGAGTGGTTCAGGCGGCCATCCGAGGCCGGAGAGTCGAGTCGCACGCCCGGCACGCTCCATGAGGGGGAGGAGCGAGCCGCGGCGGGGGTCCCCGGCCGCCAAGGGGGAGACGGCCGCGGGACCCTTTTTTCGTTCGGTGCCGGTGCCGGGCCGGATGTTCCGAGGCTCCGGTCACGATCCGATTCAAAAGCCCGCCGCGCCGGCGCGCCGAAACGGTATGAAGTGCAGCATCGGCGTCCCGGGCGCACCGGTGAGGCTCGGTGCACAGGGAGGCTCGGCATGGCGACACGCGCGTGGGGGTTCGCTGTGGCGGCGATCGCGATGGCGGGCGTCGGTGCGGTCCGGGCGCCCGCGCAGCCCGAGCCCACCACGGTCCGCCCCGGCTCGATCGTCAAGCAGCTTCGCGACGAGGCGATCTCGCTGCGCCCGCTGGTTGCTTCGGCGCTGGCCCGTCGATTCCTCGCCGCCACGGACTCGCTCCCGGCGATCGAGCCGCGGGTCCTCTATTACGATGCCGAGGCGCGTCGGGCCTACCCGGAGGCGGAGGCCCTCGCCAAGCCCGAGTCCGAGCGCGCCAGGCTCATCCTGCGCACCCTCGACGAGCGGTACTACTACTACACGCGCTACGGGTCGCCCCTGGCCTACGCCCGCGCCATCGACCTGCTCGCGGCCAACGGGCTGAACGACGTGGCCGGGCGGAAGATCCTCGACTTCGGCTACGGCACCGTCGGCCACCTGCGCCTGCTCGCGAGCCTCGGGGCCGATGTCGTCGGCGTCGAGGTCGATCCGATCCTGCCCGTCCTCTACGGGCAGGAGCGCGACCAGGGCGCCGTGCCCCGGCACGGCGCCTCGCGCGACGAGGGCGAGGGGCGCCTGCGCCTGATCGACGGACGCTTCCCCTCCGATCCGCTGACGCGCGAGATGGTGGGCGAGGGCTACGACGTGTTCATCTCGAAGAACACCCTCAAGCGCGGCTACATCCACCCCTCGCAGCCCGTGGACAGGAGCCGCCTGGTCGATCTCGGCGTGGACGATGCCGCCTTCGTCCGCACGCTGGCGGCCATCCTCAAGCCCGGCGGCCTGGCCCTGATCTACAACCTCAGCCCCGCGCCGGCCCGGCCCGGCGAGCCGTACAAGCCCTGGGCGGAGGGGGAGAGCCCCTTCGCCCGAGAGGTCTGGGAAGCAGCGGGTTTCGAGGTCATCGCGTTCGACGCGGTCGATGATGAGGCCGGGCGGGCGATGGCCAAGGCCCTGGGCTGGGACCAGGGCGAGACCCCCATGGACCTTCAGAACGACCTCTTCGTCCGCTACACGCTGGCCCGCCGCGGTCCCCCGGCTCCCCCAGCCAGCCCGGTCGAGCCGAACAGATGACGACCGATCGGGCGGTTCCGGTCCGGTTCGTCTTGGCGAATACTCCGAGAGTCCCTACACTGGCCTGAGCGGCGTTGATGCCGCCATTGGCCATGGCACGGTCGGCTCAGAGCACGGATGCCCCCAGCGGTCCGAGGGGAGTGATGGCGCCCGCGCGAGCGGGGCCCGACCTCGGAAGCTCTACCGTCGAGATCATCGATACCGAACGCCGCCTTGACGGCCGGCAGCATCGCTGGCTGGCGGACAAGGCCCGGGAGGCGCTGGCGCGGCTCGGCACGCGCGGGCACCTGTGCGTCCGGATTCTCGGTGATCCGGCGATGAGCGTGGCGCACGAGCGTTTCGCCGGTGTGCCGGGCTCGACCGATGTGCTGACCTTCGACAACCGCGCGACGCCCGCGGCCCCCGACGCGGGTCCGCTGGAGGCGGACATCCTCGCGTGCGTGGATGAGGCGCAGCGCCAGGCGGCGACCCGCGGGCACGCCCTGGAGCGTGAGCTCCTCCTGTACATCCTGCACGGGGTGCTCCACTGCCTCGGGCACGATGACCACGACGAGGCGGGCGCACGCCGGATGCACGGCGTGGAGGACGAGGTCCTCGAAGCGATCGGCGTGGGCGCGACGTACGCGCGCCCGGGGGCGCCCGGGGGCGGGCCATGATCGTCTCCGTCTGGTTCTGGGTCGCGGTCGCCGCGCTGGGCGCCGGCACGCTGCTGGCCGCCCTCTTCCATTCCATGCGCGAGTTCAAGCGGGGCGAGCTGGAGGACCTCGCCAGCGCGAGCGGGCGCGCCGCGACCCGCCGGCGCATCGAGCGGATCCTGGGGGATGTGGACGGCCACTCGACGGCGATCGGCCTGCCCCGCGTGGTGTGCAACCTGATCGTCGCGGTCGCCCTGGTCTTCTGGACCGCGGGCGTGCGGCGCCACTCCGCGCCCGACGCGTGGGACGTCGTCATCGGCATCGTGGTCGCCACGGTGCTCATCTGGATGTTCGGCGTCCTGGTCCCGCACAGCGTGGCCCGCTACGCCGCCGCCCGGACCGTCTACGCGTGGTCCCCGGCGCTGCGCGCGGCGTACATCGTCCAGGCCCCGCTGCGCGCCGTGGTGGTCTTCTTCGACGAGGTCATCCGGCGCCTGAGCGGCGCCCCGGCCGGCGACGAGGGGCCCGCCTCGGAGGCCGAGCTGCTCTCGGCGATCCAAGAGGCCCAGCACGAGGGCCAGGTGGACGACACCGAGCGGCGCATGATCGAGGCCGTCGTGGGCTTCCGCGACCGGACCGTCGAGCAGATCATGACGCCGCGCACCGAGATCGTGGCCCTGGAGCTCACCAACAACCTCGGGGAGCTGACGCGCTTCATCCGCTCGTGCTCGCAGAGCCGCGTGCCCGTCTACGAGGGGGACCTCGACCACATCGCGGGGATCTTCTACATCAAGGACCTGGTGCGCTGGCTGGCGGGGGACTCGAGCCGCCCGCCCGGCAAGCCCTTCGAGCTCCGGTCCATCCTCCGCCCCGCGCTGTTCGTGCCGGAGACCAAGACCGTGCGCGAGCTGCTGTCCGAGCTCATCGCGCGGAAGGTCCACGTCGCCATGGTCGCCGACGAGTACGGCGGCACCTCCGGCCTGGTGACCATGGAGGACATCGTCGAGGAGGTCTTCGGCGACATCCAGGACGAGTACGAGCTGGACCAGGACCGCATCCCCGACACGCTCGTGGACGAGCGGGCCCGGAGCGCCCGCATCGACGGTCGCGCCTACATCGCCGACACCAACGAGGCGCTCGCGGTGCTCGGCATCGAGCTGCCCGCCAGCGAGGAGTACGACACCGTCGGCGGGCTCGTGGTCACCACCCTCGGGCGCATCCCCGCCGTGGGGGAGACCGTCGAGCTCGGGCCCGTCACCCTGCGCGTGGTCGAGGCCGGGCCCACACGCGTCGAGAAGGTCACGCTGACGGTCGCCCGTCCCGCGCCGTTATCGCCCGATGCCGAGTCCTCCCCCGGGAGCGCGCCGGTGGTCACCACGCGGCGCGACGAGACCCGCGTCGGTCCGTGAGGCGAGCCCGAGGCCGGGGGGCGCGCCGCTACCATTGGGCCCATGCCCCTGCGCCTCTACAACTCGCTCACGCGCCGCGTCGAGCCGTTCGTCCCGGCCGATCCGCGCGCGGTGACGTTCTACACCTGCGGGCCCACCGTCTACGACGATGCCCACATCGGGAACTTCCGCTCGTTCCTCGCGGCCGATGTGCTCCGGCGCTGGATCGAGTCGCCCCTGTGCGAGCTGGCGACCGACCCGGGTGACCCCGACAACCCCGCGAAGGTCCACCGGGGCCCGCGGCGCGTCGTCCACGTGATGAACATCACCGATGTCGGGCACATGACCGACGACGCCGAGGGGGGCGAGGCGGGCGAGGACCGGATGGCCGTGGCGGGCCGGCGCCTGGCCGAGGCCAAGAAGGCCGGCAAGCTGCCCGCCGGTGTGGAAGTCAACCCGAACGACCCCTACCAGATCGCGCGGTTCTACGAGGCGCGGTTCCGGGAGGACGCGAAGAAGCTCGGGTTGAAGCTGGCCGCGGAGGCCGAGCAGGACCCGACCCTGATGCCGCGCGCCACCGCCAGCGTGCCGGGGATGATCGCGGTCATCGGGCGCCTGCTGGCGCGCGGGTACGCGTACGTGACGGGCGACCCGGGCGCGCGGGTGGTGTACTTCGACGTGCAGCGGTTCGCCCAGTACGGCCGTCTGAGCGGCAACACGCTCGACAAGCTGCGCACCGGCGCGGGCGGACGCGTCAGCGCGGCCCACCAGGCCCAGAAGCACCACCCGGCCGACTTCCTGCTGTGGAAGGAGGACCCCGCCCACGTGATGAAGTGGGAGAGCCCCTGGGGGCGCGGGTATCCGGGCTGGCACATCGAGTGCACGGTGATGAGCGCCGCGCGACTCACGGCCGGGGGCGGGCTGACGCCCGAGGCGCTCGCGGCGCTGGTGGTGGAGAACGGCCGCCCGCTCATCGACCTGCACTCGGGCGGCGAGGACAACATCTTCCCCCACCACGAGTGCGAGATCGCCCAGTCCTGCTGCGCCTTCAACGCCGACCCCGACGGCGCCACGCCCGACGGCGGGATGTTCGCACACCACTGGTTCCACCCGCGTTTCCTGCTCGTCGAGGGGGACAAGATGAGCAAGAGCAAGGGGAACTTCTACACCGCGCGCGACCTCTTCGCCCGTGGCATCGAGCCCGCGGCGATCCGCCTGGAGCTCATCCGCACGCACTACCGGTCGAACGCGAACTTCACGATGCAGGGGCTGGAGGATGCGCAACGGCGCGTCCAACGATGGCGTCGATACGCGCGGCAGTTGCTCCGTCTTCAAGGCGTTTCGCATGCAATGTTCGCACCCACGCAGCCCCTGCGCCGGATGCGATTCGATCACGTGCGCGACATGTTCACAAACACAATGAATGCGGACCTGAACGTCGCAGGAGCGATCGGAGCTTTCGATCAACTGCACGGTGAGGCAGGGGAAGCACTTTCTGTCATCGCCGAGGCAGTGGCCGAAAGCATCAACGAACTGACGTTGCCGAAGGAGCCCGTGACGACGGCCGATACGGCACTTCTTTCGTCGATCCCGATGACTCCAGAACTGGCGGACGCACAGCTGAAGGCCGATCCGTTCTTCACAAGCACGAAGTCGGAGTTGGCGCTCCTCTGCCTTATGGATTGGGTACTCGGGGTAGTATTTGTCGAATCCACACGTTCGACGGAAACGAGCCTCGGCGTCTTCGCCCCCGGCGTCGAGCCCAGCCCCGAGGTGGAGGCGAAGCTGCGCGAACGGCGCGACGCCCGCGCGGCCAGGGACTTCAAGCGCTCGGACGCGATCCGCGACGAGCTGGCCGCGATGGGCTACGCGATCAAGGACCTGGCGGGCGGCAAGGTCGAGGTGCGGCGTGCTTGACCCGCTCGCGGCGCCGCGGTACGCGTCCTGTCGCGACGGCGTAGCGCGTCTTCGCCCCGGAGGGGCGATGGTGTGTAGCCACGGGTGGAGCGAGTCTTCGAGCCGAACCCGTGGCAGGCCTCCGTCCCTGCAACGCGTCGGCGACGCCGACTCGCCCCTGGGACTGGATTGATGCGCTTCCCCTGGACCATCTGGCGCTACGCGATGCTCGAGCTCGGGCGGCTGCTCCTGCTCACCACCGGCGCCCTGGTCGTGGTCGTCTCGTTCGCCGCCACGGTCAAACCCCTCGCCGCGGGGCGGCTCGGGCCGCTCGACACCCTCCGCTTCATGGTCCTGGCCATCCCCCCCATGCTCCAGTACGCCCTTCCCTTCGCCGGGGGCTTCGCCGCCACGCTCGCCTACCACCGCATGGCCCAGGACAACGAGCTGACGGCCGCCCGCGCCGGCGGCATCGGGCACGCCTCCCTGGCCGTGCCCGCCATCCTGTCGGGCCTCCTGGTCGCCCTCGTTCTCTCCCTGCTCTCGCAGGCCCTCATCCCGCGCTTCCTCCGCTCCATGGAGGACCTCATCACCCGCGACGCCACGCGCATGCTCGTCCGCTCCATCGAACGCGGCGAGAGCGTCCGCCTCGCCGATCGGTTCACGCTCCTGGCCGACTCGGCCAAGCCCCTCGGGCCCGACCCGGACTCGGGCGCCTACGAGCGCCTCCTCCTCTCGCGGGTCGCCGTGATGCGCACCGATGCGGAGGGGCGCCCCACCACCGAGGCCTTCGCCGACCAGGCCTGGGTCTGGCTCATCCGCCGCCCCGGGAGCACCGGCCCGGAAGGGCCGGCGGGCGATGACGTCACCCAGGTCGAGATCGTCCTGCGCGGCGCCCAGGCCTTTGAGGAGGGCAAGGGCGGCGGCGGGGCCGTCGAGAGCCGCATCAGCCAGACCATCCCCGGGGCGTTCCGCGATGACCCCAAGTTCCTGACCGCGCGCGAGCTGGCCCGGCTCCCCCGGCGCCCGGACGCCATGAGCTTCATCGACTCGCGTCGGCGCACGCTGGCCCGCGAGCTCGCCCGTGCCCAGGCCATCCGCGCCATCGGCGAGTCGCTCGCGCTCGAGGGGCGCGTGCGCCTGCGCGACGATGCCGGCCGGCTCTTCACCATCAACGCCTCCGGCCTGCGCCCGGAGGGAGCGCGCTGGCGGTTGCTCCCCCTGGACCCCGGCTCGCCCTCCGCCGCTCCGGCCGGAAGCGACCGGCCGGTCGAGGTTGAGCTCCTGCGCCCCGACACCCAGGGCGGCTACGACGACACGTCCATCGTCCGCTTCCACGCCGCCCAGGCCCACCTGGAGCGCGACGACCCGCCCGGCGCCGGCGCCGCCGGTCCCGCCTTCGCCCTAGGCCTCGACGGCGTTCGGACCGAGATCATCGGGGCCGCTGAGGCGACCGAGGCCGCCGGAGGACGGCTCGAACGCCGCCACTCCGGTCTGACCTTGCGCGAAACCTCCCTCCCCGCCCTGCTCACCCTCGACTCGCCGCGCCTGCTCATCGCGGCCGACGCCTGGCTCTCCCAGGCCGGCCCCGAGCCCGGCGTCGAGCACGCGTCCCGCGACCTGCGCCAGCGCCTGGAGCGCCTCGAGCGCGAGGTCCTGAGCAAGCGCCACGAGCGCCTGGCCATGACCGCCGCCTGCCTCGTCATGGTCGTCGCGGGCGCGCTCACCGCCATGCGTCTGGGCGCGTGCCTGCCCCTGGCCGTCTATCTGTGGAGCTTCTTCCCCGCCCTCGCCGCCGTGCTCACCATCAGCGCCGGCCAGCAGCTCGTCCACCAGGTCGGGGCGCCCGGCCTGGCCCTCCTCTGGGGCGGCGTCGTGCTCGTGGGGGCCTATGCCCTCGGCGCGTTCCTCGTCGTCAGCCGCCACTAGGAGCCCCCGCGCGGATGCCCGGTCCACCCCCGCACCCCGCCGTCGCCCCCCCGCACGCCCTCCCGCCCGATGTCCGCGCGCGCGCGCGCGCCGGCCTTCGCGACCCCTGGCGCGCCACGCTGCTGCTCATCGGCGTGGTCGCGCTCGCCCGGCTCGGCTACCTCGCCCTGGCCTGTCCCTACACCCTGGCGGAGGATGAGGCGTTCTACTGGGAGTGGTCCCGCCGTCCCGCGTGGGCGTACGCCACCAAGGGGCCCGGCGTCGCCTGGGCCATCGCCGCGGGCACCCGGCTGTTCGGCGACACGGAGCTGGGCGTCCGTGCGCCCGCCATCGCCTTCGCCGCGATCCTCACGCTCGCCATCGCCGCGCTGGCGCGAGATGCCACCGCCAGTCCCCGTGCCGCGCTCTACGCCGCGGCCTGCACGCTGCTCATCCCCCTCTACCAGATCGGCGGGGTTCTCTTCACCGTGGACATGCCCCTCATCGCCGCCTGGGCCGTGGGGGCGTGGGGCGCGTGGCGCGCCCTGGCGCGCGCCTCCACCTCGGCCTGGCTCATCCTCGGCGCTTCCATCGCGATCGGCCTCCTGTTCAAGTACACGATGCTCTTTCTGCCCGCGGGGATCGCGATCTTCGCCCTCCTGCGCCGGCGCTC
The DNA here is from genome assembly GCA_964459825.1 of uncultured Phycisphaeraceae bacterium. GTDB lineage: Bacteria > Planctomycetota > Phycisphaerae > Phycisphaerales > UBA1924 > CAYWOF01. Next base: position 13,969 of record CAYWOF010000023.1, read on the forward strand.
GCTCGGGCTCTCGGCCCGCTGGCGCACGGGCCTCCTCGGCGCCATCGCCCTCGCGCTCCTCGGCGTGGCCCCCATCCTCCTCTGGAACGCCCGGCACGACTGGGCCAGCCTGCGCCACCTCCTCGGGCACGCGGGCCTGCCCGGCGGCGACGTCCGCCCGGCCGCATGGCACTACACGCCCGGGTGGACCCTCGGCCTCCTCGGCGCCCAGATCGGCCTCTTCGGCCCCGCCCTCGTCCTCATGGCCGTCGGCCTGCGCAGCGCTCTCCGGTCATCCCCGGCCGGCGCGCACGATCCGGCCTCGCCCAGGACCTTCGCCCTCTTCTGCCTCGCCTGCGCCGCCCCCGTGCTCGGGTTCTACCTCCTGCTGTCGTTCATCGCCGAGCCCGAGGGCAACTGGCCCGTCGCCGGCTTCACCACGCTCATCCCCCTCGCGGGGTGGGCCGCGGCCCGCGCCACCGCGCCCCCGAACCGGCGGAGCCTCGGTCGCCTCGGCTGGCGCCTGACGCTCATCCTCGGGATCCTGCTCGCCCTGGCCAGCCTGCGCATCGACCTGCTGGCGCGCACGCCGGGCGTGCGCCTGCTCGAGCGCATCGCCCGCAACCAGGGCTGGATCAGGCCGGATCGGCCCCTCATCCCTCTCGGGCGCCTCCTGGGCGCCGATGTCATGGCCGCCGATGTCGCCCGCCTGGCCGAGTCCCTGCGCCGGGAGACCGGTCGCGAGCCGTTCGTCATCACCCAGCACTACGGGCGCGCCGGCATCCTCGCCTTCTACCTCCACGCGCGCTCGCGCCGCCACGCGACACCGGAGCCGCTCGTCACGTGCTCGGGCCCGCGCACCGACGGCCGGATCACCCAGTACGACCTCTGGCCCGACACGACCTTGGACAACGTCCACGGCCTCGGCGGCCGCCCCGCCATCCTCGTCGGCGGCACCGCCGAGATGTGGGCGCCCGCCTTCGCCGAGGTCCGCCCCCACGGCCCCCTCGAGGGGGAGACCAAGTCCGGCCGGGTCACCTACCTCGGTTTCGACTACCGTGGCTGGCCGACCAGGGCTCCGACGCCCTGAATCACCCCCATGCCCTGGCTCTCACCCATCGAGCGACGGATCCTCTGGCAGCGCCGGGGCGTCATCGCCCTCGCCGTCCTCCTCGCGCTGCTCCTCATCTCGATCCTCGACCGCCCGCTCTTTGGCCTGCTCTACGTCGGCGGCGACCACCTCCCCGCCCTCGAGCGCGAGGACTGGTACCGGCTCTTCCGCATCGTCGGATACCTGCCCACCTGGCTCCTCGTCGGCGCGGCCATCGGCCTGGCCGATCGTGGCACGGCCCACGCCCGGGACGCCCGCGCCGCCCGGCTCATCGCCGCGCCGATCCTCGCCGGCCTCGCCGCCGAACTCCTCAAGCTCCTCATCGGGCGCCAGCGCCCCATCCACAACGGCGTCGCCGATGGCGCGTACGTCTACAAGCCCCTCCTCTCCGGCTTTCTCGACGGATCGAACCTCGGCATGCCCAGCAGCCACGCCGCCGTGGCCTTCGCCGGCGCCCTGGCGCTCGCGCAGCTGTGGCCCCGGGCCCGCCCCGTCTTCCTCCTCCTCGCCGCCGGCTGCGCCCTCACACGCCTCCTGGCCGGCGCCCACTTCGCCTCCGACATCGCCGTCGCCGCCCTGATCGGCCTGGGCGCGGCCCGCGCCCTGCGCCCCGGCGGGTGGCGTGGGCCGGCGCCTAGGCGAACGATCCTCCTGCCCTGACCGCTCCGCGGACTGGCCATGAAGCTCCTCGACCGCCACATCGCCCGCCACTTCCTCTTCAACGTCGCCGCCCTCGGCGTCATCATCTTCTGCTTCGTCCTCGCCGTCGATGTCTCCTTGAACATCGACCGCTACTCCGGCGTCGCCGCCAGCCGCCTCGCCGAGTCGGGGCGCGAGACCCACGGCCTGGCCCGCTCGCTCACCACCATCGCCCTCATCGCCGACCTCTGGTGGCCGCGCCTCCTCCACCTCTTCAACCTGCTCCTCGGGGTCGTCCTCGTGGGCGCCATGGGCTTCACCTGCGCCCAGATGGCCCGCCACTCCGAGATCACCGCCATCCTCGCCAGCGGCCAGAGCCTCTTCCGCGTCGGGCGCACCATCCTCCTCGTCGCCGCCGTCCTCACCGCGCTCCAGGCCCTCA
>CAYWOF010000024.1:0-7480 GCA_964459825.1 uncultured Phycisphaeraceae bacterium
CCCAACCTCCTCGCCCTGAACGAGCGCGGCGTCACGGACACTGGCCCCACCATCGCCGCCGCGGCCGACCGCCTCGCGGCTCGCTTCGGGAGTTCACCGTGCCGGTCCACGATGCGCGCGCTGGTGTGGGAGGTGTCGTGAGCGGCCGAGGCTCTCGGAGGAGCATCGGGCGATGGAAGCGATGCGCGTGCGCCGAGGCACCCCGAGAGACAAGCGGGTGTGGGGGCGGCCCGCACGCAACCAAAGCGGCTTGTACAACGGATGGGGAATGGGGCTCCCATGCGGTACCTGCTGATGATCGCCGGGGTGATCACGCTGCTGACGGGGCTGCTTTGGTGGCCGGCGGGCGTTGGCGAGCACGGCGCGATGATGATGCGAGTCCAGCAGAACCACAAGCGCCTGGTCGCGGAGGGGCTCGCGCTGGACGATCCCCGAGCCAACATGATTCTCCTGGCAGGTTTCGAGAACAGCATGGCCCGGGCCCGAGCGTGGGAAGCTGGATTCTTGGTGCTGACCGGCCTGCTGGAGGTGGTCGCGGCTTGGCGCATGCCGCGCAACAGAATGCGTCGGTGACATGAAACAGACTCGCGCCCAACGCGACGCGGCCTTCCGGAGGGCGTTCCTCGATCACCTGACACCGTTGTCCGGCCGGCTTACCACCGCACTCCGAAGGCTCGTCAGGCATGACTATCCTCCCGCCTTTTGGCAACTCGACTTCGAGATCCATGACCTGTGGCTTGACCGGGGCTGGCCTGTGGTGACCTATCTGTACCGCAAGGACTTCGATCAAGTGATCGAGACCGACCGGGCGGCTTCAGGCTTTCCGTTGAGGTGGATTAACCCCCTCATCAAGGTCACACGCCTCTGCCCCGACTCGTTTCTTCGGCGATTCGGAATCACGGACGACGATTACTGGTACGTACCGGTCGCCGAGTTGGTGTTGATCAAATGGTTCCACCGATGCTGGATCGCGGCTGGGGGCCGGCAGTTCCCTTACCGTGCGATCATCGCGCCCCACGATACAACGCGGCGCTTCAACCTGAGGTCCGGGCGCTGGACACGTACCGGCTGAGGGCGAATTGCAGTCGCACAGACGATCAGACTACGCTCCACGGATGGCCAGGCAACGCCACCAGAAGCCGGATTGGCAGCCATACGACCCCACATGGCTGGTCGCGTTGGCGCGCCAGCAGAAGCCGGATCAACCCGGGCTCGCCGAAGCGCTCGCACGCTGCGAGCGTGCCTGGATCCGCTCGGTCGCCTATACGTACTTCGTGGACCCGGTGAACGCCAACCGACACGGTGCCAAGTGGCAGGTCGCCCGCAACGTGATGCTGCAGTCCCCGGACCAGGGCGAGTCGGTGCTCGATGTGCTTAAGGACGGCCGCATCGGGGGCGTGGAGTTCCTGGCTCGGGTCCTCGAAGTAGACTGAAGCCCTCGCGCCGGTACCATCCGACCTCCGAGGAGAGACCCCCATGCCCAAGGCCCTCGCCTACGCCGCCCAGGCCGCCACCACGCCCCTCGCCCCCTTCTCCCTCACGCGCCGCGATCCCCTCCCCCGCGATGTCCAGATGGACATCCTCTTCTGTGGCGTCTGCCACACGGACATCCATTTCGCCCGCAACGAGTGGGGCTTCACGCTCTACCCCTGCGTTCCCGGGCACGAGATCGTCGGACGCGTCACCGCCGTGGGGCGCGAGGTCACGCGCTTCAAGCCCGGCGACCTCGCCGCCGTCGGCTGCCTCGTGGACTCCTGCCGCGACTGCCCCGCCTGCCGCGACGGCCTCGAGAACTACTGCGAGGTCGGCGGGGTCTTCACCTACAACGGCCCCGACAAGCACAACGCCGGCCCCCACACCTTCGGCGGCTACTCGACCGCCATCACCGTCACCGAGGACTTCGTCCTGCGCCTGGACAAGTCCCTCGACCCCGCCGCGGCCGCGCCCCTCCTCTGCGCCGGCATCACCATGTACTCCCCCCTCAAGCACTGGGGCGCCGGCCCCGGGAAGAAGGTCGGCATCGTCGGCCTCGGCGGCCTGGGTCACATGGGCGTCAAGCTCGCCCGCGCCCTGGGCGCCCACGTCGTCCTCTTCACCACCTCCGCGGGCAAGGTCGAGGACGGCAAGCGCCTCGGCGCCCACGAGGTCGTCATCTCCCGCGATGCCGACGCCATGGCCAAACAGGCCAACACGCTCGACCTCATCGTGAACACCGTCGCCGTCTCCCACGACCTCAACCCCTTCATCAACGCCCTCCGGCGCGATGGCACCATGACCCTCGTCGGCGCGCCCGAAAAGCCCCATCCATCGCTCGACACCTTCGGCCTCATCTTCAAGCGAAGGAGCCTTGCGGGCTCCCTCATCGGCGGCCTGCGCGAGACCCAGGAGATGCTCGACTTCTGCGCGAAGAACCGCATCGTCGCCGACATCGAGCGCATCCCCATCCAGAAGATCAACGAGGCCTGGGAGCGGATGCTCCGCTCCGACGTCAAGTACCGCTTCGTGATCGACATGGCCTCGCTGCGCGGCTGAGGCTGGCGCGCAACGCACCCCCGAGGGCCCGGCGAGGTATGACCATCACCGGCCGTGGGGACGGTCGCCCCCGGGGCGTGATGGATCGGAGAACCGGAATGTCCACGACCGACCGAGCATTGATCGTGAAGTGGTGGTCCGAAGCCTGGACCGACGGACTCTGGGCCGCCTCCTGGTCCAGGTCCCTCGATGGGCTGAGCGCCGCCCGGGCCGCGTGGCAACCGCCCTCGGCGCCCGGCGTCGGCGGCCAGCGCCACTCCATCTGGCAGCTCGTCCTCCACATGGTCTTCTGGCGCGAGAACTGGCTCGGACGCCTCAAGGGCGGCGCCAAGCCGACGCCCGACGAGATGGCCCGGCTCAACTTCCCCGCCATCGCCGATGCGTCCGAGGCCGCGTGGGCCGCGGCCCGCGAGCGCTTCGCCGACACGCAGAACCGCATCGCCGCCGCCCTGCGCGATGGCGGCCCCGCGGCCGATCCCGTGATGTACTTCCTGCCCCACGACTGCTACCACTTCGGCCAGATCAACTACCTGCGGGCCATGCAGGGGCTCAAGCCGATCGAGTAATCCGGGAACTCGCGCCGGCGTGATCCGGGCCTTCCACGCCGGCAACCCGGCCGCCCCGCGCGATCCCGCACTCCGGGCACGGCGCGCCCGGCGGCAGGCCCGCCCGCTCGTAGCCGCACGCGCCGCACGGCTCCACGCCGCGGACGCGCCGCAGGAGGAGCGTGCGCGGCCCCCACCAACCCAGCGCCAGACCCCCGGGCGCCAGGATCATCCACAGCGGCACGGTCACCGACACGTACGCCGCATCGCCGGGCCAGAAGCTCTTCTCGGCATAGGGCCGCCAGATGAGGTCCCACCGCGGTCCGCGCCGCGCGTGCGCGAACCAGATCGGGGGACACTCGCCGGCCCCGGACCCCTCCGTGCAGAGCGTCACGCGCAGGGCGCCGGCGGCCAGGGTCACGAACCGCACGTGGGTGGTGCGGCGGCGCTCGTAGCGCTCGATGAACACGAACAGGCTCAGGGCCCATGCGGCGAGCAGGAGCGCCCACATCCCCGCGAGCGCCCCGCCCGCCACGCGCGCCGGGCGAGAGCCCCGTCGAATGGAGGCGTTGTCGGCCACGAATCGACCATCGACCGAATCTCCTCCGCAGGAGCAATACGCCGGCCCGGCCGGCCGCGCTACGCGCCCGATGGGCCCGTCCCACCGGCGCGCGATCGGAAGAAAACGAGGTAGACCAGCGCCGCCGCGGCGATCCACCCCGCCCCGACCACCGCGATCACCCAACCCTCCTTCGCCAGGCACGCCCCGGCCACGATCCCCAGCGCCCCGAGCACGAAGACCAGCGGCGCGACCGGGTATCCGAGTCCGCGCAGGGCCGTCGGAGGATCGGCGCTGCCCCGCGTCGCGCGCGCTGACAGAACCAGCAGCGCGGCGCCCGTCACGGCGAAGAAGACCCCGTCGACGAACACCGCGCCCGTCAGCAGCCGGTTGATCGCATCCTCCCCCGCGGCCACGACCAGCCCCAGGCCCGCCAGGCCCAGCAGCAGGATCGCCGCGACCGGCGTCCCGAGGCGCGGGCTCACCCGCGCGAACGGCGCGAAGAACCGCCCGTCGCGCGCCATCCCGTAGATCAGGCGCGGGCCCGAGAGCAGCTGCGCGTTGAGCACGCCGAAGGCCGAGAACGCCACCGCCGCCGCGATCAGCCGGCGCCCGGTCTCCGGCCACACCACCGCCACCGCGTCCGCCGCCAGCGTGTTGGTCGCCGCCACGCCGTCCGCTCCGAGAAGGCGCAGGTACGCCCAGTTGGCCAGCAGGTACACGGCCACCACGACCGCCACGCCCCCGATGATCGCGCGCGGCAGCGTCCGAGCCGGGTCGCGGATCTCCCCGGTGATCCACAGCGCGTGCTGGAACCCGCCGTAGGCGAAGAAGCACGGCACGAGCGCGGCCAGCACCGCGCCCACGCCGCCCAGGGCCCCTGCCGGCGCGACCGGCGCCATGCGATCCGGACCCGGCGGCTCGCCGGCGCGCATCGTCATCGCCAGCACGGTCACGCCCAGGAGGGTCAGGAGCTTGGCGTACACGGTCAGGTTCTGGATCCGAGATCCCCAGCGCACCCCGAGGATGTTGGCGGTGGTCAGCAGCGCGATCAGGGCGCACCCGAGCACCAGGCGCGCCGCGCCGGCGGGCGCGCCCCGGCCCAGCGCCACGCCGAGGTTGTCCGCGCACACCAGCGCGATGACCCCGATCGCCCCCGCCTGGATCGCCGTGGCGTTGCAGAACACGAAGAGGAACCCCACCAGCGGTCCGAAGGCGTCCCGGAGCGCCTGGTACTGCGCCCCGCTCGCGTGGTACCGTCGCCCCAGCCCCGCGAACGTCAGCGCCCCGCACAGGGCGATCCCGCCCGCGACCGCCCACGCCACGAGGGCCAGCCCGCCCGAGCCCGTGAGGCGCACGACCGACGACGGAGTGAAGAAGATCCCCACGCCGACGATGGCGCCGATCACGATGCATGCGGCATCGCCCAGCCCCAGGACGCGCGGGGGCGTGGCGGAGTCGAGCGAGAAGTCGGGCTCAGGCATCCGCGGAGGATACCGCCACCGGCTCCAAAGCGCGCGAGCGCGTGCCAGGCGCCGGCGCCCGGGCACGGACCACGACCTCGGGTCGCTCCTCGCCCGTGGCAGGATCGAAGCGTGCGCCGACCGATCGGATGAACGCGATCTGGCCGTCGGTGAGCTTGGCGCCCGGTGCCCGGCGCCCGCGCATGCGCAGGCGCATGATCAGCGGGTACAGCGCGGGACAAACCCTCAGCAGGCCGAGGACCCGGTTCCGGCGGCGCATCCGCGCGAGCACGGCGGTGAAGACCGGTGCCGGGACGGGCATCTCCCCCCGACGCCAGAGGCCCTCCAGCGTGTCGATCATCACGGCGCGAGCGTCCATGCTCTTGCGCAGCACCACCTCGATTCCCGTTACATTGACCATCAACGCTTCGGCTTCGAGGCGTCCGCGGTGCTTGAGGGCCAGCTGGAAGAGCAGGGCGGAGTCCTCCCCCATGCCGCCGAAGGTGCGCAGGTGCGGAGCGTAGCCGATGGCCCGTGCGAGCTCCAGGCGACAGGCCAGGGCGCCATGGAGGCCGACGCGGACGTCCAGGCCCGGGAAGTGCCGGTGGTAGTCCTGAACTCCGAGCGGGCGGAGGTGCGCGTCGGTCTGGATCGCGCGCGAGGTCCAGTAGTCGAGCCCGTCGCGCCGGGCGAGGTCGATCCGCGCCAGGCGCTCCGGGAAGAAGAAGTCATCCACGTCCCACACGGCGATCCACTCCCCCCGGGCCGCTTCGAGGGCGCGGGTCCGTGCGATGGCCCGCCCCCGGTTGGGCGTGTGTCGGAGCACCCGCACGCGCGGGTCGTCTCCGGCGATGCGTTCCAGCACCGCCGGGGTGTCGTCCGTCGACCCATCGTCGATCACCAGCCACTCCCAGTCCCGGTGGGTCTGGATGGCCAGCGAGTAATAGCAGCGCCGGAGAAACCGCCGGCCGTTGTACACACACGTCATCACGGTGATGGGCGGCGGGTCGCTCATGGGGCGGCCTCCTTCGCGCCCTCGCGCTCCGCCGGCATGCGGCGTGCGTGGGCGCGGACGCGCCCGGTCCGCAGCGCGCCGGGAGGCTGGTACATGGTGCACGAGGCGCACGTCGGGTTGAGGCGGCGGCCGAACGACTCCCGCAGGCGCCGGAGGCGCTCGCCGTGCCACATCTCCGCGAGCGACTGGCGCAGGATGTGCCCGAGGCCCAGGTCGACCTCCGCGTCCATCGCGGCCACGCACCCGCAGGCCACGACGGTGCCGTCGGCGAGGATCGTGGGGCCCCAGAACATCGAGGCGCACGGGGCCGCGTGGGCCCGGAGCACGCGCAGGCGGAGCGTGCCGGGAAGGTCCTGCTGGCGCAGGCGTCCGCCGGCGTCCCCGTACGTCCGGTTCGAGCGAACGAGGGGACGCTGGGCGAGGATGTCGCCGAAGTCGGGATCGCGCATGAGCTCGGCCAGCGGGCGGTCGCCGCGCAGGCAGATGAAGATCCGCACCGGGCGCCCGCGCCGGTTGTTCTCCGTGAGCAGGTCGAGGACGTTCCGGCGCACGCGCTCGTAGGCGTTGGAGCGGTACACCCGCCGGTACATCTCCGCGTCGAACCCGGCCGTGGAGATGTAGATCTCGTCGAGCCCGCTCCCGAGGATCGCCCCGACGCCGTGGCGATCGATCAGGATGCCGTTGGTGATGGTGAACAGGCGGAGGACGCGGGGCTCGGCGCGCAAGTGTCGAACGCGATCGACGAAGTCCGGATGGCTGAGCGGATCGCCGACGATCGGCGTGAGCTCGACCTCGCCCCCGCCCAGGGCAACGAAGTCCGCGACGCCCTTCTCGAACACCCGGTCGGACATGAGCTCGTGCGCGCGCCGCTGGTGCTGGTAGGGGCAGAAGACGCAGTTGGCGTTGCACACATTGGTAAACTCCAGGCCCAGCTGGAAGGGCCGGGCCTCCAGCGCCCCCAGGGTCGTGCGCAACGGCCACAGGCGTCCCACCGCCCGATCGATCGCGCGCGTGCCCGCGCGCCAGACCCGCTCCGCTCGGAACCGATCGATCATCCCGTGGCGCTCCGCCCTCGCCCGGCCCCGAGCGGCAGTCTAATCGAATCGTGCGTCCGAACCAAGCGTCTGCCCCCGAGCCGTGGAGGGCGGCGTGCCTCGTCAGCCGGTGCGCCGCGCCCGAGGCCAGCCCTGCGGCCCCGGTCGAAGCGCGGACCGCGCCAGCGTGCACCGCAGGCGGCGCAGGCCGAGGTCGGGCTCGAGCGGTTCACGGCGCACGCACAGGTCCCCCGCGGGGGCGCCGGAGACGGGATGGCAGCCGCGTTCCGCCGAGGCGCACCAGTCGAAGCCGCTCGCTTCGATGGCGCGGC
>CAYWOF010000024.1:7490-12965 GCA_964459825.1 uncultured Phycisphaeraceae bacterium
GTGGCGCCAGCGCCCGAAGGGCCAGGCGAATCCGCGCACCGGTCCCAGGCGCCGCGCCAGCCGATCACGGGCGCCGCCGATCTCGTCGCCCAGTTCCGCGATCGCCAGGCGGCTCAGGTCCCGGTGCGTCGCGCTGTGGCAGCCGATCTCGTGCCCGGCCGCCGCCAGCCGCTCGGCATCGCCCCAGCTCATCATGGCGATGGGCGGGCGCCGCAGGCGCAGGCGGCAGAACGCGTCCTGGTCCTCGGGGGTCGCGTCGAGCGCCGCCGTGCAGGGGAAGAACGTCGCGAGTCCGGCGCGACGCCCGATGCGCTCCGCCACGTCGAGATGATGCAGGAACCCGTCGTCGAACGTCAGACTCAGCACGGGCCGGTCGATGCGCCCCGCCCGGAGACGATCCAGCCCGGCCGACAGGGTGAGCAGGTCGTGCGAGGCCGCGGCCCAGTCCAGGAACCGATCGAAGGTGTCGGCCTCATCCTCGAACACGTGGTGCATGCACACGACGTGAAGGCGCGGGCGTCGGACGGCCCGAGCGATCGTGGCCTCACCGAGCGTGCGGAGCCGGGCATCGCGCAGCCACGCGTGGAATCGCGACCACGGCCGGGGGCGCGGCAGGTCGCGAGCACGCGTAACTCGCGCCCGGAGAGGATCGAGGGCGGCATCGATCATCGAAGGCAGGATACAGACTATCCGCGCGCAACATGGACGCCGCAGGGATCGTCCCGCGGCGTCCACACGGAGTTGGATCGATGGTTCCGGCCCGGTCGCGCTCAGGGCGCATCGCCGTCCGGGAACGAGCCCTCGCCGTAGCTCTCCTCCATGGCCCGGCGCATCGTCTCCATGTGCTCGCGCTGCATCTGGCGCGCCTCCTTGGCCATGTCCAGCGCCTCGCGCATCATCTGCTGCTGCGTGGTGAAAAACGTGGGCGCCGGGGCGGCCGTGGCCGCCGCGGGGCCGGAGGGCTTGCCCGGGAAGAAGTAGCTGCGGACGAGGCCGATGGCCGCCAGGGCCAGGGCCGCGCCCGCGAGGCCGAGCACCAGCCTGGTGGAGCCGCCGGTCTTGGGCGGGGCGAACTCCTCGAACTGGGGGGTGGACATCGCCGGGGCCCGGCCGGGGTGGGACGGGGTCGGCTCGGGCGGGGGCGTCTGGTCGGTGGGTGTCACGTCCGTGAACTGCATGGCCGGTCCTCCTCAGGTTCCCCCGTGGCCCGCCAAGGGCACGGCGGTGCGCGGCCAAGGGTCGGCCCGGCCGCCCGCCGTCCGAAGCCGGACGCCCGCGCCGAGCCCGTTCCGGCGGAACCTGTGGCGCGTGCGCCGCGTGCGGCGTTCCGGGCGCTCCACTCTCGGACCTGCGGAGATTTCCCTGATCGGGCGCGCCGGCCGCGCCCGGGCCTGAAAAATCGATATACTCATCCATAATGCGGCCACGGGCCGGGAGGAGCATCCCGATGAATCCACTGGTCGGATCCGAGTCCGAGGCGGCCGAGCCCTTCGGCGCCGAGAACGGCCCGGCGGGGCTGGCGGGCATGATCGGACGCACCCCGCTGCTGGCCATCGAGTACCGCCTCGACGGGCACCCCGGGCGGGTCTTCGCCAAGTACGAGCAGAAGAACATGACCGGCTCGGTCAAGGACCGCATGGCGGCGTGGATCCTCGCCCGGGCGCGCGAGCTGGGCGAGCTGCGAGAGCGGGACACGATCGTCGAGGCGACGAGCGGGAACACGGGGATCTCCCTGGCGGCGATCGGGCGGGCCATGGGGCACGCGGTGCGGATCTACATGCCCGACTGGATGAGCCGCGAGCGGGTGGACCTGATCCGCTCGTTCGGGGCCGAGGTGATCGGCGTGTCGCGCGAGGAGGGGGGCTTCGTGGGCGCGATCGAGCTGGCCGAGCGCGACGCGTGCACGCACCCCGATGTCTTCCTGCCGCGCCAGTTCGACAACGAGGCCAACACCGAGGCGCACGAGCGGACGACCGGCCCGGAGATCGCGGCGCAGCTGGGCACGCTCGGGCGCATCCCGCACGCGGTGGTCGCGGGCGTGGGCACGGGCGGCACGATCATGGGCCTGGCGCGCTCGCTGCGCCGGGTGAACCCCGCGATGCGGGCCCATCCGCTCGAGCCGGCCAACTCGCCCACGCTGCGGACCGGGCACAAGGTCGGGCGCCACCGCATCCAGGGCATCTCCGACGAGTTCGTCCCGGCGATCGTGAACCTGGTGGAGCTCGACGACATCGTGGACGTGTGGGATGGCGATGCGATCCTCATGGCGCAGGCGCTCTCGCGCCGGCTGGGGCTGGCGGTGGGCATCTCGTCCGGGGCCAACTTCCTCGGGGCGGTGAGGGTGGCCGAGGGCCTGGACCCCGAGGCGACGGTGGTGACGGTGCTGCCGGACTCGAACAAGAAGTATCTCTCGACCGACCTGTGCCGCGAGGAGCCGGTGGAGGAGCGGTACCTGACGCCGCGCATCGAGCTGGTGCGATTCACGTCCATTCCCTGCCCCCTGTAGGCCTACGGCCGGCCGGGCGCCGGCGCGGGCGCGCCGAGCAGCGACGGGTGCACCCGGCGCGCCGACTCGTCGAACGTCCACGGGCCGACCAGCCCGTCCATGTTGAGCAGGAGCACGGTGGACCCATCGGCCGCCGGGCGGCGCTCGGGCGTGAACCGTTCCCCGGCGTAGCGCGCGACCGTGGAGATCCGGGCGGCGTCGATCTTCCCCTCGAAGAACGACGTCGGGTCGCCCCGGCCGTCCACGTCCGCCCCGATCATGAGCGGGAGCGCGTTGGTCCGGCGCGGGCCGGACCGCTCGGCGCTCCCGACCCGCACCCCATCGACGTACAGGCGTGCCTGGCTCCCGTCGTAGACCCCCGCGACGTGGTGCCACGCGTTGGGCGCGAGGGGCTCACCCTCGACCTCCAGGTAGCTCCTCCCGATGTAGACCAGGAACTGGGGCCGACCGTTGGAGACGAAGATCCCGTAGTCCGAACTCTCGGTCTTGTTGATCAGGCCCATCCGGTCGCGGAAGCGCGCGGCGTTGAACCAGCACTCGACCGTCATCGGCCCATCGGGGAGCGCCAGCTGGTCGCTCAGGACGCGCAGGGCATCGTCGTCGCCGTCGAAGGCGAGGGCCAGGTCGCGCTCGGGGACGGGCGGGCGGAGCAGGTCGATCGTGGTGGGGATGTCCGTGCGCGCCTCGGGGATCGAGTACCGGAAGGCGTCGGCGAGGTAGTCCATGCGCACGCCGAGCTGGGCGGGCCGGAAGGTGGCGTCGATCGGGCCCGCCCCCCCCACGCGCGACGCGAGGAAGTGGAAGTCGAGCGTGCGCCCGGGCTCCACCACGGCGTGGGCGTGGTCGGGCGTGAAGGTCCAGCGGCTGTCGCGGCTGTCGGGCGTGAGGGTGACCTCGACGGGCCGGCTCGACGGGTTGGCGATCGTGGCGCTGAGGCTCGAGTCGGCCAATCCGTCGGCGCGGAGGTCGATCCGCCCGTCGAACCTGGGGCGGAGGTCCACGAGCCGGTTGGCGTCGGCGACGAGGTCGCCGGTGATCTCGCGCACGTCCATCACGGCGCCGACGGGGATGGCCGCGACGGCGATGCGGTCCTTGCGCACGGTGACGATGTGGAAGTGGTGGAGGTAGCCGGCGTCGGGCACGCGTGCGGACTGCGAGCCGCCGGTGGTGGCGAGGGTGATGTACTCGATGCCGTCGCGCGGGTCGTAGCGCATCTGGTGGATGTGCCCGGCGAAGACGGCCGTGACGTTGCCGGCCTCGACGAGGAGCTGGTGCACGCGGTCCCAGTCGTCGCCGTAGCCGCCCTTGAGCCAGCGCGGGTGGTGGAGGAAGAGGAAGACGTGATCGGCGCCGCGGGCCTTCCGGAGCGTGTCCTCGAGCCACGCGAACTGGGCGGGGCTCATCTTCTGGGCCGCGGGCCTGTCGAAGTCCTTCCGCCCCGTGGCGGGGTCGCCCTCGTCGGAGTGGAGGGCGAGAAAGAAGCAGTTCTTGTGCTCGAAGGCGTACCAGAGGGGGCCGAAGTGCCTCTCGTAGAGCGAGTCGTTCTCGCCGGGGGGCGCGGCCTGGCCCTCGGCCCCGCGCCAGTAGACATCGTGGTTGCCCACGACCGGGAACCAGGGGCAGAGCAGGTGGCTCATGACGGCCTTGTACTCGCGCATCTGCGCGAGCCAGTCCTCGCCCTGGTTGTAGCCCTCGACGAGGTCGCCGACGGTCATGACGAGGTCGGGCTCGAGCAGGTTCACGTCGCGCACGGCGTCGGCGAGGATGGAGACGCCGGAGGCGGGTCCGTTGGTGCGATCGCCGAAGACGGCGAAGAAGAAGGCGTCCTCTTCCGCGGGGAGCGGGAGCAACGGGCCGCCGACGGGGGCGCGGCTGGTGGTGAAGCGCGCGGGATCGGGGGCGGAGGGGTGCCTGACGCCGCGCGGGTGGTGGTGGCGCGTGTGCCCGACGTTGGCGGACTCGGGCTGGTCGGCGGAGGGCGCGGGTTGGGCGGCGAGCGCGGCGAGCACGCCCGCCAGCGCGATGGCGGAGAAGGCGATGATCGGGCGAGGGGTCATGCGGGGCATGGTAATGGGCGATGAGCGAGAACGGATTTAAGGAATCGTTCAGAACCCAAGGGGGGCGCGGGGGCAAACGAGTGGCACGGGTGGCACGGCTGGCACCCGCATTCGAGCCATCCATCATCGCGCGGTGGTTCTCCGTCCCGGGTACGCCGGCTTGCGGCCTTTCTCGGGCGCGGAGTTCTCGTAGGCGGCGCGGTACCAGCGTTCGACTTCGGCGTCGATCTCGTCGAGCGTGGAGATGGGGATGCGGTGGGTGAGGCGTCCGTCATCGCCGGTGGGGATGAGGCGTTTGGGGAGGCGCGGGAGGCCGCGGAGACAGAGGGAGAGGTCGATGCGGGAGTTGGTGGCGGGCTTGACCTCGGCGAAGACGTGCTCGCGGAACAGGGGGACGATGGTCTGGCAAGGGCAGACGCGGACATCGCGTCCGAGCTTGCGACCGAGCGTGACGAGGCGGTCGTGGATGGGGCGGAGCGCGGCCTTCTTGCCCGAGTACATGGCCTCGACCCACCGGGGGGCGGAGCGGAGGTAGGCGTCGGCGTCGGTGTCGTCCTGGCCGCGACCGGCGGCGCGCTCGGCCACCCACGAGGCGTAGTTGGTGCCGAGCTTGTGCTCGGCCTTGAGCCAGGCGACGCGGGCGGCGTCGTCCTTCGGGCCGGACTTGCGGACGAGTGCGATCCACTCGTCGATGGAGCGTCCGGTCTTGTCCTTCATGCCGGCGACGACGGCCTGGGCGTAGCGAATCGACGGGTGGACGGAGTAGGGGGATGGGGGCATGGATCGCTCCGAGGACGAGAGGTTCTCAGTCGTTAGCGTACATCCGGCCGAACTCATCCATCTCGAGATCCGCGGATTGGAAGGGCCACCAGCGGGAGCGGCCCCAGGGCCCGGTGCCGCCATTGGCGAGCC
>CAYWOF010000024.1:12975-16049 GCA_964459825.1 uncultured Phycisphaeraceae bacterium
GGCATTGGTCCTCCGCACCGGTGGGCGTCGGTCTGGCCGCCCTTGGAGCTTACCGCGCGGGGTCGATCCGGGAAGTGCGGGTGAGGAGGGGTGCGAGAGGCGGCGCTCCCTCGCCGCCCGGGGGCCCCGCTCCGTCCATGGCCCGAGACGATCGCTGATGCCAGAGGAAGGGGAGGCCCCTTCCTCCGGCACCTCCATCCCCATGCGCGCGGAGTACCCTGCGTGTCATGCGCACGCGTGCGTCGACGCTCGCGGGATTCCTGCTATTCGGGGCCCTGCTGAACCTCGCGGTGGCATGGGTGTTGGTCGCGGCGCATGGACGCACGAACTTCGCTTGGCGGCCATACCTCAACCCCCGGCCCGGCGACCCAGTCGCGTTCTTCGTGATCCGCAGGACGGGAACGCAGTGGGTGGTCGGATGCGGCCGTCCCGGGACGCTGATTGACCGCCATCCCGATGCTGTCGCGCTGTACGCCGGGCCGACATGGTGGCCGTCCGAGGCGGTCACGTTCGATGACGGCTCGCTTGGGGCGGCGTCGGGCTGGCCGCTCCTGAGTTTCTCAGCATGGCGAACTGTTCGGGCCACGATGCTCCCCGGCGATCAAGGGATCGAGTTCAAACGGCTGCACCACTGGGGCCTCGTGCTGCGGGACACCACGAAGGGGGGATGGCACGAACTTCCGGCGATCCTGCCGTTGCGCCCAATCTGGCCCGGGTTCGTTCTCAACACGCTGCTGTATGCGGTCATGGTTGGCATCGCAGTTGAAGGCTGGCGGAGACTCCGCCGGTTTGGTCGGCTGGCGCGGTGCCCCGCGTGCGCGTACCCGGCGAGCGGATTAGACCGGAGTCCCGAGTGTGGCGGGCAGCTGAATCAACTGGTGTCGGGGATGAGGCCGGCACGGGACGCGAGGTGGAAGGGTGTACGACGGTGAGCGGACGGCCGCGCGGTCGGGAGGAGAGAGAGGGGCGCGCCCGAAGGGGCGCTCGCGGCGTGTGCCGCGGGAGGTGGCGTGAGCGGAGGCGCCCGCCGCGCGCTGGAGTGGTCGGTGGAGTGCGGCGGGGATGAGACACGGGGAGGCTTGGTAGGTGCGGGAGAACGAGAGCCCCCACCGGCCTCGAGGACTCGGCCACCTCCCCCGAAGGGGGAGGATGGGGAAGGGGCGGGTGAACGCGGCTGGCCGATCCGCGGCGTGGCGGCGCGAGGCGGCGCGAACGGATCGAAGCGGAGGATGGCCTGGGCCGCGAGGCGCTTCTCGCGGAGGTTGTCGGTGGCCTGGCAGACTTGGACGAGGTGGCCGAGCGCGGCCATGCGGGTTTCCAGCAGGCGGAGGGCGGCGAGGCGGTGGGAGAGGGCTTCGAGGCGGGCGAGCGATGACTCGTCGAGCGTGTCGGCGAGGGTGGTGGGGGAGAGGTGGAGGGCGGCCGCGGCGGTGGGTAGCGAGTACCCGTGGGCGGCGATCGAGTCGAGGGGGCTGGACGGGGCGGCGATCAAGATACGGATAGTGTACGGTATTTCGCGCGGATGTCAATAGGATTCTGTACGGTTTTGCGTAAGCCGCTATCAAACAATGAGTTAACGCAGGTGTTGGGCGTCAGGGCGGGACGATTCGCGATCAAGCGGGGATGGAGGCCGCTCCGATCGGCGTGGTAGTCTGAGTCGCATGTGCTGGCGCGACGTGAGGATCGAGGTTCGCCGGTGGAGCGCTGTGTCCGCGCGGCGGGCCTTGACGGTGTGGGCCGCGGCGGCGATCACGGCGGGGGCGGGGTTTGATTACGTGCTCAATGCGCCGAGGTGAGGGGCGTCGCGTCTCTCGGGTGCGCGGCGCCGTGTCGATGGGGCGTGGGCGACTCCCTTCGCCCCGTCCGGGGCTCGGAGGGGATTGCGGCTTTCCCCGGGTTGCGCTCGCGGACTCGCTCCACCCGGGGCTATCGACCGACGCCCCTCCGGGGCTGGGAGCGGTCGGGGAGTCCGAGGGCGCTCCCGACGCGCGCCCGCCTCGCCCCCGGGGACTCGATGGGCGTGCCACGAGAGTCGGAACGGGACCCCGGTGCCACTAAGAACGGTAGAGGTCCGTCGCTTGCGCTCGGCGCTCTCGTGGTCTTCCGCGGGAGGCGTGCGGCGCGGTTGGTCGGGTGCCTCCGAGTAGATCACCGGCGGGACGCCGGTGCCACGGTAGGCGTCCGTCGCTTGCGCTCGGCGCTGTCGTGGTCTTCCGCGGGAGGCGTGCGGCGCGGTTGGTCGGGCGCCTCCGGGTAGATCACCGGCGGGACGCCGGTGCCACTAGGAACGGTAGAGGTCCGTCGCTTGCGCTCGGCGCTGTCGTGGTCTTCCGCGGGAGGCGTGGGGCGCGGGTGGTCGGGGGCCGCCGGGTAGCTCACCGGCGGGACGCCGGTGCCACTAGAAACTGGTAGGGGCCGTCGCCTGCGCTCCGGTGCGCGGGGGCTTAGCCGAGCACGCTTGGCAGGCCGAGGGCCTTGCGGATGCTGGCGAGCTGGCCCATGTGCCAGCCCTCGTGCCAGGCGATCTTGAGGAGCATGTCGATCGGGTCGGTGGCGAAGCCGCCGGTCTTCTCCTTCAGGTCGCCGGTGAGGGCCGAGTCCGGGGCGGTGTCGAGCCAAGCGAGGATGGCCGCGCGGGTCTTGTCGAACGCGGCGCGGACCTCGGCGGGCTTGGGGTAGGCCGCGGCGTCGTTCACGGGCTTGCTCCCCTGGCCGTAGACCTTGGACCAGCTCTCGGGGATGGTGACGCCGGGGATCTTGAGCTCGCTCGCGAGCCAGACATCGGTCGAGGCCAGGTGCCCGAGGACCCACGAGGCGTGGTTGTCGGTCTTGCTCGGTTGGAACGTGAACCTGTCCTGCGGAAAGTCCTTGAGGAACATCTCGGAGGCGCCGCGGACCCAGCGGAGGAGGGCGATGGCGTGCTGTCTGGGGGAGGGGGGCATGGGGGCGAGGCAGGAGCTCCTTCGAGCGTCGCTTACCTTCGAAAACGCTGGAGCGCCGCAAGCGGTGCGATGATACCGAGCCGAATTTCTGCCTGCGGGTATTCATAATAACTCTTCAGGGCCCAGATCTTT
>CAYWOF010000025.1:0-6956 GCA_964459825.1 uncultured Phycisphaeraceae bacterium
GGGCGGCGCGCCCGCCCCGGCGCCCGCGCCGGAGGCCGGCGCACCGGGCCAGCCGCCGCCGGCCGGCGCCGCCGGCACGGGGACCACGGGCGGGGGGCAGGGCTAATCCCGCGGCCCGGGAGGGCCGGAGGCAGCTCGCGATGACGACGATCGACGCAGGCAGGCACATCGGTCACGGCCACGAGGCCCATGGGCACGAGGGCAGCTACCTCGAGTCCCGCAGCGGGTTCTGGGGCACCATCTGGTCCTGGGCCACGACGATCGACCACAAGAAGATCGGCGTGATGTACCTCTTCGCCGTGCTGTTCATGTTCTTCCTCGGCGGCATGGCGGCCCTGGTCGTGCGGACCGAGCTCTTCACGCCCGTGCGCACGCTCGACGACGGCACCGTCACGGGCCAGCTCCTCGGGGCCGCGGGCGCCACCAGCCCCAACAAGGGGAACGAGCTCTACAACCGGTTCTTCACGCTGCACGGGGCGATCATGGTCTTCATGGTCATCGTCCCGAGCGTGCCGGCCTCGCTGGGCAACTTCTTCCTGCCGCTCATGCTGGGGGCCAAGGACGTGGCCTTCCCCCGGCTCAACCTGCTCTCCTGGTACATCTACGTCTCCGGGTCGATCTTCGCCGTGCTGGCGATCATCCTGGGCGGCGTGGACACGGGGTGGACGTTCTACACGCCGTACAGCACCACGACGGACGCGGACCACTGGCGCGTGGTGTTCATGGTGCTGGGGGCGTTCACGCTGGGCTTCAGCTCCATCCTGACGGGCCTGAACTTCGTCGTGACCACGCACAAGCTGCGCTGCCCCGGCATGGGCTGGTTCGACATGCCGCTGTTCGTCTGGGGCATCTACTCGGCGGCGATCATCCAGGTGCTGGCGACGCCGGTGATCGGCATCACGCTGCTCCTGCTGATCTTCGAGCGCCTGTTCCACGTGGGCGTGTTCGACCCGGCCCTGGGCGGCGACCCGGTGCTGTTCCAGCACTTCTTCTGGTTCTACAGCCACCCGGTGGTGTACGTGATGATCCTGCCGGGCATGGCCATCATCAACGAGATGGTCGCGGTCCACGCCCACAAGCGGATCTTCGGGTACCGGGCCATCGCGTTCAGCTCCCTCTCGATCGCCGGCATCAGCTTCCTGGTCTGGGGGCACCACCTCTTCACGAGCGAGGGCGAGGTGGCCGCCACGGTCTTCTCGGCCCTGACCTTCCTCGTGGCCATCCCCACGGCGGTGAAGGTCTTCAACTGGATCGCCACCCTCTACAAGGGCTCGATCCGGTTCAACACGCCGATGCTCTACACGCTGGGCTTCCTCTTCCTGTTCTCGATCGGGGGCCTGACGGGCCTGCCCCTGGCCACCCTGGCCACGGACCTGCACCTGCACGACTCGTACTTCGTGGTGGCCCACTTCCACTACGTGATGATGGGCGGCACGATCATCGCCATGGTCGGGGGCATCCACCACTGGTGGCCGAAGATGTTCGGCCGGATGTACAACGAGCCCTGGGCGCGGGTGGGCTTCTGGCTGGTCTTCATCGGCTTCAACATGACCTTCCTGATCCAGTTCATCATGGGCACGCAGGGCATGCCCCGGCGCTACGCGGACTACGTCGACGAGTTCCTGTGGATGCACCGCTTCAGCACGATCGGCTCGTACGTCATCTTCCTGGGGTTCGTGACGCACCTCTTCGTCTTCGTCCACTCGCTCGTCGCCGGGCCCAAGGCGCCGCCCAACCCCTGGGGCGGACTGACCCTCGAGTGGGAGGTCGAGAGCCCGCCGATCGAGCACAACTTCCACCACGAGCCCATCGTCAAGCACGGTCCGTACGACTACGACGACGTCGTCCCGCCGCACTGCGACCCGCGGGAGTACCCGCTCCCCGCCCCCGCTCCCGCGGGCGCCCGCCACTGACCCCCCGGAGCCGCACCACGCCATGACCACCATCCACGCGAGCGAGGCGTTCGGTACCGGACGGGGCGACGACCGACCCTACCACGAGCGGTACCGGCACGCCGGGCACTTCCGCTCGAACACGGCCGAGTTCGACTCGGTGAAGTTCGGCATGTGGCTGTTCCTCGCCACGGAGGTGCTGCTCTTCGCCGGGCTGTTCGTCTGCTACGCCGTCTTCCGCATGCTCTACCCCCAGGCCTTCGCCAACGGCTCGCACTACCTCGACTGGCGCTGGGGGGGGCTCAACACGATCGTCCTGCTCGCCTCCAGCTTCACGGTCGCCACGGCGATCCACAACGCCCAGAAGAACCAGCAGGGCTGGCTCAAGATCAACCTCATCCTCACGATCCTCGCCGCCCTGGCGTTCCTGGCGATCAAGTTCATCTTCGAGTACGGGCCCAAGTGGGCCGCGGGCAAGCGTCCCGGCGTGCTCTTCAACTACCCGTACAGCAGCGACCCGCACGAGCCGCTCTGGTGGGGCGTCTACTACTGCGCCACGGGCATCCACGCGACCCACGTGGCCATCGGGGCGATCCTGCTGACCTGGCTCCTCGTCCGCGCCCAGAAGCGCCACTTCGGGCCCGGGCACTACACGGCCGTCGAGATCGTCGGCCTCTACTGGCACATCGTGGACATGATCTGGATCTTCCTCTTCCCCCTGCTGTACCTGATCCACTAGGCGGCGGGCCCCCACACACCGGGGCATCGAGCCGAGCGAACCACCCGCGCCCCCCCCGAAGGACGATCGCGACCATGACCGAGCACCACGCCCAAGGCCCCATCGACGAGATCGACCCGCACGGCTTCCACCAGGGCGGGCACCACGGGCACGTCATCATCCCCATGCGCGTGCTCGCCGGCGTGCTGGGCGCCCTGCTCGTCTTCACCGTGCTCACGGTCGCCGCCTCGCGCGCCGAGATCTGGGCGTCCGCGGCCTTCGGCCTCCACATCCCGCACCTGGTGAACGTGCTGGTCGCCCTCTCCATCGCCGTCGTCAAGAGCATCCTCGTGGCGATGTTCTTCATGCAGCTCAAGTACGACAACCCGCTCAACTCGCTGGTCTTCCTCTTCTGCCTCTTCGCCTTCGCCCTCTTCCTCTTCTTCCCGCTCCTGGACCTCGGCTCGCGCGACGTCATCTACTCCTACAAGGCCGGGGAGAAGTTGGCCGGCGGCACCGGCGGTCCCAAGCGCACCGTCCACAACGAGAAGGGCGAGCCCGTCGAGGAGGTCGTCACCGGGCCCATCGTCACGTTCGCCCGCGAGAAGCGGCTCGCCACGATCGCGGGCCACATGGGGTCGATCGCCGACGCCTACCTCGCCGACGGTTGGCACGGCGTCGAGTCGCTCCCGGCGCCGCGGGGCGTCTCGCCCGCCCACTGGGCGGAGTTCCAGGCGGAGTTCCGGCACGCGGCGGAGGCCATGGCCAAGGCCGGGGAGCTGACCGACCCCGCCGGTCAGAAGGACCTGCTCATCGGCCGGGCGCGCGATGCCAAGTACGAGGCCGAGGCCGCCGCGGCGCACGGGCACAAGGCCCATCACGAGCCGCGTCTCCAGGACCGCACGATCTCCTCCCGGCGCGCCGCGACGGGCGTCACACCGAACCTGTTCGACGCCGCACCCGCCGGGCCCGCGCCCGGGCACGGCGCCGGCCACTGATCCGTCGCCTCTGGGGGCCGGGATCCGGGAACGACACCGGCTCGGTGGCGTGGCGTCCGGCGATGGGCAAGGATCGAAGGTCGTGAGCCGAATCCGACTCCTCGCCATCGTCGCTCTGGTCGCCCTGGCGGCCTTCCTGGGCAGCGTGGCGGCCATGGGCGTCCGGATCGGGGAGTACCAGCGGGCCCACGGGCGCACGCTCTACGTCTTCCAGCCGCTCTCGGCGCGCGAGTTCACCTACGCGGGCCGGCCCGTGACCGTCACCGCTGACGCGGACGAGCACGGACGGGTCGTGGTTGTGGTGCGCTCCGGCGAGGCCGAGGTGCGCCTCCCCGCCGCGGCCGAGCCGGGGAGCCCCCAGCTCCCGGGCCTGGCGCGCCACGAGGAGTGGCTGCACATCCTGCGGTTCGCGGAGCGCGGGCGCCTCCCGGCGCGCGAGTTCCGCGAGGCGATCGAGGCCGGGCGCATCGCGGACCGTCTCGCGATCGTCGCGCGGCGATCCGTCGCGTCCGATGCGCGCTCGGGCGCGGTGAGCAAGCGGGACTGGGCCTTCGACCTCTACGAGTTCCTGCCCGAGGGCGGGTTCCGCGAGGAGCACCTGCTCTTCCCGCGCACGCGCCCCAACCGCGAGGGCGCCCCGGGCGAGCTGGCCGAGGGCACGTGGCAGCTCGAGGCCGCCCTCACCCTTGTCCCCTCCACGGCGCGCCCGTCGCGCACGTTCATGAACACCGCCATGCGCACGATGGGGTGGACGCTGCCCGTCGCGGCGTTCTCCGGGCTGGTGCTCATCCTGGCGGCCGGCGCGTGGCTCGCCGAGCGACGGGCGGCGCGCGAGGGCACGGCCTGATCCGCCGAGCCCGCGCAAGCAAAGGGCCCGGGGATGCGTCCCCGGGCCCGTCGAGGGTCGGTCCTGGCCCGAGCGTCTACTTGATGATCTCCGGCTGCACGGGCCCGGCGGCGCCCGGCGTCGGCTCGGCATCGCCGAGGCTCGCGCTCGAGGGCCGGGTCAGGTAGATCTCGACCCGCCGGTTGGCGGGCGTGTTGCCGTTGGCGGCGTTGGGCACCGCGGGCCGATGCTCGCCCCAGCCCGCGGCCATGACGCGGTCGGCCGGCACGCTCTGCTCCACGAGGGACCGGCGCACCGCGATGGCCCGGTGGCACGAGAGGTGCATGTTCGTCGGGTGGCGCGCCGCCGTGCCCGAGCTGATCGGCTGCGAGTCGGTGTGGCCGAGGATCATCACCTCGTACGCCGCGGCGCTCGTCGAGTTGAGGATCGTCGCCAGCGCCGCGAGGCTCTGCCGGGCTTCTTCCTTCACGGCGTCCTGCCCGGAGTCGAAGGTCAGGTCGCTGGCGAAGCGGAGCATGCCGCGCGCCGCGTCGTACTTGATGAGGTCGGGGTGCTGGCGGGCCAGGGCCGCCAGAGCCGCATCGGTCTGCGCATCGAGCGGCCCGAGCGTGGCGTTGGCCAGCCGAGTGTTGAACTCGTTGAGCGCATCCTCGGAGAGGCCGAGCTTGGCCCGGAGCTCCTCGTTGGACCGGCGTAGCTCGGCCACGGCCGCGTCGGCCGCCGCGCGGTTGCGCTGCAGGAGGGAGTTCTCCGCCTGGAGCTCCTGGTTGGCGCGCTCGCTCGCGGCGAGCTGCTCCGTGAGGCTCCGGTTGGAGTCCACGAGGTTGTCGTAGTCCTTGTTCCCCGCGCAACCGCCGAGCGCCAGCCCCGCCGTCATCAGCACGCCCAGCACCGCGCGCCCGTCGATCCGTCCTGCCTTCATGACAATACTCCTCAGATGAACCGCCGCACCTCCGTGTCGGCCGCGCGGATCCGTCGCGTGGCCATCCGACCGTCGGCGAGCGGGCAGGATAGCGACTTTCGGGCCCGCCCGCTGTCAAGTCGCGCGCCGGGAGGGGGCGCATGACGGCGCAGGCCCTGCGCCTGGTGGAGGCCCGCGCCTTGGCCGATCATCGCGGCGTGCTGGCGGCGCCCGGCGCCGTCCTCCTGTCGTTTGGTGTGGACAACCGTTCCCCCGGCGCGACCGTCCTGGCGGTCGGAACACCCGACGAAGTCGCCCGGCATGAAGCGGCTCCCGGCGCGCGGGGCGAGCGCCTGCTCGACCGGGTCCTGGTCCCGGGGCTGGTCAACGCCCACACCCACCTCGATCTCACCCTCATCGGCCCCCGCCCGCACAACCCGGACACGCCGGGAGCGTTCGTCCAATGGCTTGACGAGATCCGACTGAGTCGCCCGACCGAGCCCGAGGCGATCCGGGCGGCCGTTCGGCGAGGCGTCGAGCTGAGCCTCGCCGGCGGAGTTGTGGCGGTCGGTGACATCGCGGGTGCCCCGCGCGGGCGTCCGTGCATCGAGGCCGCCGTCGCGCTCCGCGATTCCTCGCTCTCAGGCGTGTCGTTCATCGAGTTGTTCGGGATCGGATCGGGAGAGGCGGCGACGCTGGCCCGCGTGGAGTTCATCGCCGCTGAAGCGGTCGGAGCCTGGGCATCGTCGGGTCCGGTCCGGCTGGGGCTGTCGCCCCACGCGCCGACATCGTGCTCGCTCGCGATCTACGACCGCATCGTGTCGCTCGCCGCCCGCCACGGCTTCCCCCTGACCACCCATCTGGCCGAAAGCCCGGACGAGCGTCGGTTCATCACGGAAGGGGTTGGGCCCCACAGGCGGTTCCTGGAGCAGCTCGGTCTCTGGGACGACTCGGTCCTCGCGGACATCGGTCGTGGACGATCTCCCGTCGCCTACCTTGCCCGGGTGCTGAAGCGCCGGCCACTGCTGGCCGCCCACGTCAACGATGCGGACGATGCCGGCATCGAGATCCTCGCCCGGACCGGCACCGCCGTCGCCTACTGCCCCCGGGCCGCGGCGTACTTCGATGCGCCGGGGCAGCTCGGTCCGCACCGCTACCGGGACATGCTCGCGGCCGGCATCACCGTCGCCCTCGGCACCGATTCCATCGTCAACCTGCCGGCCGGGGCGGCGGATCCCGGCGCGGGGGGCATCTCGGTGCTGGATGAGATGCGTCTGCTCCACACCCGCGATGGAACCGATCCGGCGATGCTCCTGGCGATGGCCACCATCCACGGGGCCAAGGCCCTCGGGCTGGACGAGTCGCAGTTTCGCTTCGACGCGGGCCGGACGATCGCGGGGGTGGTCGCGCTCGAGGCGCCGTCGGGCCGCGGCGACCCGCTCGCGGACGCCCTGCGCTCGACCCGACCGCCTCTGCTCCTGCACGCGTAGGTCCCGCTCCGGGGCCGGCGCGATCGGTCGGCCGCTCCGGACGGCGGGGTCCTGTGCGCGGCCTCACAAGCGGGATTCCCGCGGTCGGAGACCTACAATCCGCTCGACGG
>CAYWOF010000025.1:6966-15962 GCA_964459825.1 uncultured Phycisphaeraceae bacterium
GAGTCGCATGAGCCTGAAGTGGCGGCGAAGCCGGCAGTGGGATGATGAGCACTTCCCGGCCTGGGCTTGGCCCGCCAAGGCCCTGCTCCGCGCGTTCAGCTCGATTCCCCTGGCGGTCGCGCTCCTGTCGCTCATCGTCGTCTACGCCATCCTGGCCAGCGTCCCCATCGGGCTCCTGGCCCTGGCGCCGACCTATCTCTTCTATGGGATCACGCTGGTCCTGACGGTTCTCGCCGGCGCGGTGCTGCCGGTGCTCGCATTCGTCCGGGCCACGAGGGGGATCGGTCGGCGGTGGTGGAGCGGTTCCGGGGCATCGTTCGCCGTGGTCCTGATGCTGGGCCTGGGGCTGGCGGTGCTGGGCGCCATGGCCTGGCGATCGCTGCTGTGGCCGGCGCTCCAGTACGACCCGTTGTCGGGGCGCGGTGTGCGCTTCCTCGCGTCGTTCTGCGATCGATACAAGGCCGTCACCCTCCGCCGGCTGCCCGGGCTGGAGATGTCCGAGCTCGAGTTCTACTCCTGGTGGCCGCTGCGCGTCATCCTCGTCGCGTTCGTGGTGAACATGATCGTGGCCACGGTGCGGCGCATCGAGTTCATCTTCGTGAACCTGGGCGTGCTGACGGTCCACACCGGGATCGTCGTGATCGCGCTCGGCAGCCTGTACTACAAGGGGCTGAAGCTGGAGGGCGACACGCTCCTCTTCGCGGGCGAGCCGGGGCCCGACGGCGTTCCGACGGCCGGTGCGCCGCAGCGGGCCTTCTACGACAACACGCTGGTCTCCCTCTGGGTCAGCCAGCGCAATCGCGGGGGGCACTGGGAGCAACGGCCGCTGGCCGGCGTGCCGCGGTACAACGACTACGACCTGCGGGCGGCGGGGGGGCCGACGCTGCTCGAGGCGGTCGGGCGCGCACCGGACACGAGCACGGACGCCGGACGGCGCCTGTCGGTCTCCGTGGCCCGGCCCCCGGCCGAGGCTCGGGCGGGGGGCGCGCCGGTCGATGCCGACATCTCGTTCCGCATCGTCGGCTACGCGACGTACGCCGAGCCCGCGCTGGACTGGATCCGCAGTTCGCCCGATGCCTCCGGCTCGGTCGGCCCGGCGTGGCTGCTCAGCCTGCACTCGGAGTTGCCCGATGAGGCGGGGCACGTCTCGGACGCCCCGATCGCCGGGCTGTTCTTTCTGCCCGATCGTCCCGCCCGGCGGAGCGTCGAGAACGAGGCCTTCGGCATCGAGTTCTTCCGCGGGGCGAGCGAGGCTCGCTGGGCGGAACTGGCCACCGAGCTGCCCCCCGGAACCGACCACGCCCTCCTCGTCGAGGTGCCGGGGCCGGCGGGCACCCCCAACGCGGAGGCATTCCGGGCGGTCTACCCCGTGCGACCCGGGCAGGAGCAGGCCATCGGCACGACCGGGTACACGCTGCGGGTCGAGGAACTCCTGGACCGGCCGCCCTTCCCGATCATCACGCCGGGGTACCGGGACGCGGACAGCAGCGTCGCGATCGTGCGCGTCAACGGGCCGGGCCCCTCGGGCACGAGCTACCAGCGGTGGGTCTACCACCGGTTCCCCGAGATCAGCCAGGACATGCTCGAGGAGCGCAACGCGCAGGGGATGCCGTTGCGCCGGGATGCCGACCCCGGCATCCGGATCACCTACCTGGACGCGTCCAGGCGTCAGGTCTTCATCGATGAACGCCCGGACGGCGCCGTGCGTGCGATCGTGCGCGAGCCCGGCGGGAGAGTCACGGCGCTGGGCGGGCTCGCGCCGGGAGGCGAGATCCCGATCGTGGAGAAGGTCCGCCTGCGCCTGGCCGAGCGGTGGCCGGGCGTGGTCGAGTTCGAGCGGCCCGCGCCGGTTTCCGAGGGGCGGCGCGACAACTCGGAGGTCGGCACGCACTCCCGGGCGTTTCTCGGGGTCGAGGTCTCCGTGCCGCGCCCGCCCGCCGGGCCGGATGGCGCGCCACGCGAGGGGTGGCGCCGTGTCGTCTGGCTGCCGTTCACGCGCTATCTCGGCGTGGGAATGGGCACCGAGCGCACCCTCGCGCTGCCCGACGGGCGGACGCTGGACCTGGCGTTCGGGCGCCGGCTCCACGCGCTCCCCGGTTTCCTGATCCAGCTCGTGGACTTCCAGGCGATCATGTACGAGCACGGGGGTCCGCCCCGCGACTACCAGTCGATCGTGCGAGTCGTCCCCACGGGGGGTCCGGCGGGGGCCGCGTTCGAGGCGTACGAGCACGTGACCAGGCTCAACGCCCCGCTCCAGGCGCCCTTCATGTGGTCCGAGGGGCGATCCTGGCTCGCCAACGCGATCGGCAAGGCCGCCAGCCGTCTGTCGCCGCGTCAGTTCAAGTTCAGCCAGTCGGGCTGGGACTCGGAGGGGTGGGAGCGGACGAGGGCGCTGGCCGAGCAGGGCCAGCTCCCGCGGGCCTATGCGACGTACACGATTCTCGGCGTGGGCAACAACCCGGGGATCCACGTGATCGCGGGGGGCGCGATCCTGGTGGCGGTCGGGATTCCCTGGGCCTTCTACGTCAAGCCGATGATCCTGAGGATGCGCAAGCGTCGGTTGCGGCGCGAGATCGAGGACAGCGAGGTCCGTTTCCGGTCGGACGGCGCGGCGCGAGCGCCGAAGAATGAACCGGTGGGAGGGCGCGTGTGATGGCGGCGATTCGCACTGTTGGCGTTCTCGGCCTCGCGCTGGCGTCGCTGCTCGCGCCCGTGGCTCGAGCCCAGACCGCGCCCGCCGGCAACGCCCATCCGACCACCGATCGAGTCTCCCACGCGGACGCGGCGAACCCGTTCGGCACGCCCGACTGGTCGGGGGTGATGGCCTACGACGAGAGCGAGGCGGCGGAGGCGCGGCGCGCCGCGGCCGCTCGCGCCAAGCACGAGCTGGCCCGGGGAGTGGATCTCACGCCGCTGGGTGATTTGGCGGTGTTCCACGCCGGGCGGGTCAAGGTGCTGGAGACCCTGGCGCGCGAGACCGTCTCGTCCATCACCGGGCGGCGGAACTTCACGGAGTTCGTGCCGGGCGAGGGAGCGGGTTTCCGGGCCGTCCAGCTGTCCTACGACCCGCTCTTCACCTTCCTGGATCTGCTGATCGACCCGGGGTACTACTTCGACCGACCGCTCATCCACGTCGAGTTTCTGCCCCTGCGCCGGGAGTTGCTCACGGCCGCCTACCCGCGCAACGAGGGCGAGCTGCGCCGCTGGCACACCGAGGGCGGAACGCTGAGCGCCGAGCAGGGCGCACGGAACGCCCAGCTCCACGAGCGTTGGCTGCGCCTGGCGCGCCTGGCGCCGCGCCTGGTGAGCACGTACGCCCCCCTCATGCAGGAGCGGTTCGCGTTCGAGGGGGCGTACGCCTCGTCACTCGGGCGTGTCGGCGAGGCGATGGGGCTCTACCAGTTCAGCGACCACAACCTGCTCCTCGTGGCGCCGGCGAGCACGGACCAGCGGTACACCCACCTCGCCAGCCTGCCGGAGGGCTCCCCGGCGCGCGCCGCGGCCGCCCGGCTCGCCAAGGCCTGGCGCGCCGGAGACGCCGCGGGGGTCAACGCGGCGGCGCGGGAGCTTGGCGCCGAGGTCCGTGCGATCAACCCGGCGACCTACCCGGGCTTCGCGCGGCGCGTTGAGGTCTTCTACAACCGCTCGAACGCCTTCGAGCTGGGGCTCTGGACGTATCTGGTCTCGTTCCTCTCCCTGATCCTGGCGTTCGGCACGGGCCGACGCTGGCTGGTCTGGGTGGGGGTGGCCACGCTCCTGGCGGCCATCGGGCTGCACGCCACCGGCTTCGTCACGCGGTGCCTCATCGCCCAGCGCTTCGCGATCCAGAACCAGTTCGAGTCCATGACCGGCGTGAGCCTCTTCGCCGCCCTGGTGGGGCTGGGGATGATGCTGGTGCGCCGGCAGTGGCTCTTCGGCGCGGCCTCTGCGGGCGTGGGCTTCCTCGTCCTCGTCACGGCGACGCAGACGGCGATCCCGGGCGAGACGATCGAGCGGGAGGCGGCCATCCTGAACACGAGCGTGCTGCTCAAGTACCACGTCACGACCGTGCTCACGTCCTACGGGCTTATTTCTCTGGGCTTCATCGTCAGCTGCTTCTACCTCGGGACCCACTACGCCACGCGCTGGCACCGGCCGGTTCCGGTGATGGCCGGCGTCGGCGGGGGGGGCGCCGAGGTGCTGGCCGCGGCGGCGCTGGGAGAAACCGACCCAGCCCGGGCGGGGCGGGCGCGCACGCTCCACGAGCTGGACGTGGCCCAGATGACCATCCTCCAACTGGCCTTCTGGACGCTGGGGGTAGGGCTGATGCTCGGGGCCTGGTGGGCGGACCACTCGTGGGGGCGGTGGTGGGCCTTCGACCCGAAGGAGACCTGGGCCCTGGTCACGTGGATCATCTACCTGATCGTCATCCACGTGCGTTTCACGACCGGGCACAACCGGGGCCTGGTGACGGCCTGGCTGAGCGTGCTGGGCTTCGTGGTGATGCTCTGGACCTACTTCGGCGTCAACCTCCTGTTGCCCGGGCTGCACGCCTACGCCTGACGTCGAGGGCGGCCGATCCAGCGCGGGACGCGCCGTCGGTAGGCAGCCCATTCCTCGCCGAACCGACGCGACAGGGTCGGCTCCTCATAGAGCCGGATGAACAGGTTGAACATCAAGGCGACCAGTCCCCCGTAGGCCGCCACCCACCATGATTCCGTGAGGACGGCTTCGCCGACGATCACGCAGAGTACGCCCACGTACATCGGATTGCGCGAGACGCGGTACGGGCCGATCGCCACGAGGTGCCTGGGCGGGTCCCAGGGGCCGGGAGTGCCCCGGCCGCGGGTCGCGAAGGACCAGACCGTCCAGACGTACACTGCGGCACCGAGCGCGAGAGGCGCCAGTCCGACCCAACGCAGCCCGCCGGGACGGGTCCAGACCGGCTGGGTGAACCAGGCGATGCCGAGCGGAAGCACCACACCGACCGTGCCCGGTACCAGCAGCGTGAACCGCAGGTTGCGCCGCAGGAGCGAGGGCACGCCCGAGGGTACGGGCGGAGGGAGCGTCGCGGGGCCTCGCCGGGCTTCACGGGGGTTCTACGCGGCAGACTCGGTCGCGGTGGCGCGGCGTCTGCTGGGCCAGCGCCTGGTGCGTGTGCTGGACGATGGCTCGCGCCTGGCCGGGATCATCGTGGAGGTCGAGGCCTACTGCGGCGTGGAGGACCGGGGCTCCCACGCGTTCGGGGGCCGTCGGACGCCCCGCAACGAGTCCATGTACGCCCGTCCGGGGACCGCGTACATCTACTTCACCTATGGCATGCACCACTGCCTGAACGTGGTCTGCGGGACGGAGGGGGAGCCGCTGGCGGTCCTGCTTCGGGCCTTGCAGCCCGTGGAGGGGCTGGAGGCCATGCGCCGGCTCCGGAACGCCTGGTGGCGATCCGGCCGGGCGTTGACCGAGGCCGATCTGTGCAGCGGACCGGGCAAGATCTGCCAATCCCTGGCCCTGGCGCGGGCTCAGGACGGGCTGGACCTGACGACCGATAGCCGTCTGTTCATCGAGCGCGTACGCTCCAAGCCGATGGAAGAAGAACTGATCGTCGCCGGCCCGCGTATCGGGTTGGGCATCGCCGGGGCCTGGGCCGACGCACCGCTGCGCTGGTTCGTCCGCGGCAACCCGCACGTCAGCGCGGGCGGTCGGTCGGGAGGCGCGGATGGCCCGCGCCCGCCAGACCGCCGGTGACGGGGCAGGTCCCCGGGGCTCCGACCGGGTGGATCGGAGCCCGGGACCAGCCCGGCCCGGGGGATGTGGGGGGCGTGGGAGTTCCGGACCTTGAGTGATCAGATCAGCGTGGACTGGAAGGCGATTCGTGAGAAGGCGGGCGGGTTTCCCGTGGAGGCGTTCCAGTTCGTTCGGGACGGGCTCAACCACACGGTGAAGGTGATCCACGGCGAGGGGGCCGAGGGGCTGCCCGGGCCGCAGCGCCACGTCTCGGGCCCCCAGCTGTGCATCGGCCTGCGCGACTACGCGATCCGGCGC
This sequence comes from uncultured Phycisphaeraceae bacterium, assembly GCA_964459825.1. Taxonomy (GTDB): domain Bacteria; phylum Planctomycetota; class Phycisphaerae; order Phycisphaerales; family UBA1924; genus CAYWOF01. The sequence goes on from CAYWOF010000025.1 coordinate 12,988, forward strand.
TACGGCATGCTGGCACGCACCGTGCTGGCGCACTGGGGCATCCAGAAGACCGACGACTTCGGGCGGATCGTCTTCGCCATGATCGACGCCCAGATCATGCGCAAGAGCGACGAGGACACCTTCGCGGACTTCTGCGGGGTCTACGACTTCGACGAGGCGTTCAACGCGCCCGAGGCCAGTTGATCGCCCGCGCGCCGGTGCGGTCGCCGGCGTGGCCGGGGCCGCTGAGCCTGCCGCGGGATCGCGCCCGCATGCCCCGGGGCATCGCGGGCTCCCGGCGTTTCGGCTAGCCTGTGGCCCATGCCCGCGTCCAAGACCCGACCGGATGGCAGCTCAGCCCCGGCGCCCGACTGGCGCACGCTGCACCTGTGGCAGATCCAGCCAGTTCGCGACGTGCTGGTCCTTCTCCTTGTCGTGGGGCTGCTCTGGCTCGGTCGGGCCCTGAGCCTCGTGACCGTGCCGATCCTGCTGGCGATGGGACTGGCGTACCTCTTCGAGCCGCTCGTCAAGCGAGTGACCCGCCGGCGCTGGGTCAGCCGGCCGGGGGCGGCGCTGGCGATCATCGCAATCGTCGGGCTGGCGGTGGTGGTGCCCGCCACGCTCGGGCTGGGCTTCGCGGCGGTGCAGGGCGTGGCGGTGGCCCGCGCGATTGCGGCGACGACGGATGACTTCCGGAAGGTCTTTCGTTTCTCCCAGGAGGCGGTGGCGGATGGACCCGGCGGCCAGGCGGTGGTCCTTCCGGACGAGGCCGCCCAAGGGGGAATGGCGACGGTCGAGTTCCGGCGGTCCACCGAGGCGGGCGAATCACCGGACCTCGACGTCCGGGCGGCGTACGACCGGCTCCCGCGACCGGTGCGCTGGGCGGCGTACCGGCTGCTCCGGCAGGACGCCGCGCAGCTGGAGGAACCGGACTCGGTGGATCCGGCGGCCCGTCAGCCCTCCACGGCGGATGCGGCCCTCGACGCGGCCCTGGGGTGGATCCAGGCCAACGCGGGGGCGATCGGGCAGCGCGTCGTGGGGGGCGGCGTCAGCGCGGTGGAGGCCGCGCTGCGCACGCTGGCCTCCATCGGCTTCCTGGCGTTCACCGGCCTGCTCACGGCATTCTTCTTTTATTTCTTCTGCACGGGCTGGGGGCGGGTCCTGGCCTTCTGGGAGAGCCTCATCCCGGAGCGCCGCAAGGGGCGTGCGTTCGACCTGCTCCGCCAGATGGACGCGGTGGTGGCCGGTTTCATCCGCGGGCGCCTGACCATCTGCATGGTGCTCTGCGTCTTCCTGACCATCGGCTACTGGCTCATCGGTGCGCCCGCGCCCCTCCTGCTGGGCCCGCTCGTGGGCGTGCTCTCCATCGTCCCCTATGTGGGCCTCGTGGGCATCCCCATCACGATCGTGATGATGCTCATCCAGCCGAGCCCGGTCGCGTGGCAGCAGGCGTGGTGGTGGGTGCTGCTGGCGCCGATCGGCGTCTACCAGCTGGCGCAGATTCTCGACGACTACATCCTCAGCCCGCGGATCCAGGGCAAGGCGACGGGCATGGACACGCCGGTGATCCTCTTCGCCTCGCTGGCGGGCGGCGCCCTGGCCGGGTTCTATGGACTGCTCCTGGCGATTCCCGTGGCGGCGTGCCTGAAGATCCTGCTCCGGGAGGTCTTCTGGCCGCGATTCCGGGCCTGGGCCGAGGGGAAGGAGCGCGATCTGCTCCCGATATCGAGGGAGTGACGAGGGGTGGGCCGGCTACTCGCCCGGGATGTAGGAGATGACACCCTCCCAGGGGCTCGAGGCGGTCGCGTACAGGCGCTTGGGGATGCGCCCGGCGAGGTAGGAGCGGCGACCGGCCGCGCACGCCTCGCGCATGGCCTGGGCCATGAGGATCGGGTCACGGGCGTGGGCGATGGCGGTGTTGAGCAGGACGCCGTCGGCACCGAGTTCCATGGCGATGGCGACATCGGAGGCGGCGCCCACGCCGGCATCCACGATGACGGGATAGGTGAGCGACGATGGAGCGGAGGGGGTGTTGGGAGGGGCGCCGGCGGACGGCGCCGGCGCCTTGAGGGCTTCGAGGCAGAGCACGATGTTGTTGCGATTGAGGACGCCCTGGCCCGAGCCGATCGGGCTTCCGGCGGGCATGACGCTGGCGGCCCCGGCCTCCTTGATGCGCAGCGCCGAGATCGGGTCATCGCTGGTGTAGGCGAGGACCTCGAACCCATCCTTGACGAGCTCGCGGGTGGCCTCGAGCGTCCCCACGGGGTCGGGGAGGAGCGTCTTCCTGTCGCCGAGGACCTCGAGCTTGACCCACGAGGCGCCGGGATTGCCGAGCTGCTCGAGGAGGTCGCGTCCGAGCCGGGCGACGCGCACGGCATCGTCGGCGGAGAAGCACCCCGCGGTGTTGGGGAGGATGGTGTACCGCCGGGTGTCGATGAAGTCGAGCAGGGACTGGCCGCGGTCGTTGTAGAGGCGCTCGCGCCGGACGGCGACGGTGACGACCTGGGCGCCGCTGGCGTCGAGGGCCCGCTGCATGGTCGGGTAGTCGGGGTACTTTCCGGTGCCGACGATGAGGCGGCTGGTGAAGCGGCGCGAGCCGATGACGAGGGCGTCCGGCTCCGGCGCTGCGCCGGGCTTGGATTCAACGGCGATGGTGGCGGGGGCGGTGGGCATGATGGTGGTGGGGTGGGGTCAGCCGCCGCCGACGAGGGAGACGAGTTCGACGCGGTCGCCCTCGCGGAGCGTGGTGGTCGGGTGGTCGCGCTTGGGGATGAGGGTCCGGTTGAGCTCGGCGGCGCAGGCGGCCCCGGCGAGGCCGAGCTGTTCGATGAGCTGGGCGACCGAGGCGCCATCGGGCACCTGTCGGGGTTGGCCGTTGACGATGAGGTTCACGGGGGAGTTTAGGGGCCGGACCGGGTGCCGGGCGGGCACGCCGCGTGGAAGGGTGTAGTCCATAATCGTGGCAAGGGTCAGGCGGCGGCGACCCCCCAGAAGCG
>CAYWOF010000026.1:0-15897 GCA_964459825.1 uncultured Phycisphaeraceae bacterium
TCCCCGGTGCGTGCGGGCCGCCGTGGGCCTCATGGAGCATCGCCACCTCGACTTGCTCAGCCTGCTCAGCACGCTCACCAGCCGACGCTGGTTCGAGCGGATCATCCAGCCCGCCGCCGGCATGGAACTGGTCGTCCAGTACCCCATCGAGCGCGCCAACCGCGTCCAGGGGCGGCGGGCCTTCGCCAACGGGCAGTTCATGCTCTTTCGGCGCTCGGCCTACGACGCGATCGGCGGACACGACGCCGTGCGCGACGAGCTGCTCGAGGACCTGGCCCTGGCGCGACGGGTCGCGGACCGCGGCCTTCGCGCCGGGCTCTTCGTCGCCGCGGGCCTCCTCACCTGCCGCATGTACGACTCCTGGCCGGCGTTCCGGCGGGGGTGGAAGCGCATCTACACCGAGGCCGCCAAGCGTCGGCCCCGTCGCCTTCACCACCACTCCGCGCGCATCCGGTTCTTCGGCACGGTCCTTCCGGTCCTGGCCGCCACGTCGTTGGCCATCCCCTGGCCGCAGGATGCGGGCGCCTGGGCGCTCGTCAGCGCGCTCCTGGCGATCGTCGGCCTCGCCGGGCTGCTGCTCGTCGTCGCCGGCGCGTACGCCGTGGCCCGGGCCCCGGTCTGGGCCGCCCTGGCCTTCCCCGTCGCGGCGTGGATCGTCGGCGAGCTCCTGGACCGGGCGGCCCGGGACCTGGAGTGCGGGCGCGCCGTGGAATGGGGCGGACGGCGCTACGTGCGGGAGTCCCGGAGCTAGTGCGACGGCCGGCGGGCGCGGCGGCCTCCCCGGGAGACCGACGGCCCCCAAAGAAACGACCCCGATCCACCGGGATCGGGGTCCTTGGCCTTCGCCATGGTGCGTGCGTTCGTTACTTCCGAGCCGCCGCGGCCTTGTACTCCTCCAGCACGCCCTCGAGTTGTGCCTTCATCGGCCCATCCTCCGCCGCCACGGCCTTCTGCTGCACCTCGATCGCCTTGGCCACGTCGCCCTTCAGGAAGTAGCAGCGCGCCAGGGTGTCCAGGATCGCGCCGTCCTCCCACTTGGTCAGCTCGCAGGCCCGCGAGGCCGCCTTGTAGGCCAGGGAGAGGTCCTTCCACTCGACCTTCCCCTCGGGGTCCACGATGTACCAGGCGACGGCGTTGAGCTGGCCGGAGTCGGTCCACCACGCCTTCTCCACCTGCTCCCGCGCCAGGGCGAAGGCCGCGTCAAAGTTGCCCGCGCCGTACAGCTCGTGGAACTTGTTGGTGATCGCGGCGGCGGCGGCGGCGGTGGCGTGCTCGGCGGCCGCCTTCTCGTAGTCGAAGGTGCCGCTCACCACCGCCTTGAGCGGCTCGTCGATCTTCATCGGATGCCCGATGTACGCGACCTTGCCCTGCTGATCGACGATGAACGCGCAGGGAATGCCGTCGCGCCCCGCCGCCTCCATCCACGTCCGTGACATGACGCCGTTGCGGACGTTGTCCGGGTTGTCCTTCTTCTCGATCGCGACCGTGTACCCCATGAGCTCGTCGCCGGCCTTGCGCCGCTCATTGCCCTCGCGCATGAACGGGGCCACGTTCTTCGGCTCATCCCAGATGTTCACCCCGATGACCGTCAGCCCCTTGCCCTTGTACTCCTTCTGGAGCTCGGTCACGTGCGGCATGCTGGCGATGCACGGCCCGCACCACGTCGCCCAGAACTCAACGATGTAGACCTTCCCCTTCTCGAAGCCCGTCACCGGCTCTCCCTTGACCCACGTGTCGATGGCGAGCTCGGGGGCCTTGTCGCCGATCATCAGCTTGAACGGCTTGGCCTTCTGCGCCTGCTTCTCCTCCTGCTGCTTCTGGGGCTTGTCGGCTGGCTGGGCGAGGGCGATCGAACCCGCGCACAGCACGAGGGCGGTCACGACGACACGGCGTCCAAACATGGTCGGTCTCCCTTGATGGGGTGGCTCGGTCCTTCGGCGGGGCGGTGAGCCCGACGAGATACCCCCGAAGGCACGCGCAGTACCCGGGAGCATATCGTGTCCTACCGGCCAGGGTCCCCGATTGTTGCCGAGCGCGACGATTGCCGGGCCCGCTCAGGGAGGGTGCCGTGCGGGATTGGCGTTCATCCAGGCATCTCTTGGGCGTTTCGCTCGTCCTCAGCCTGGCGACCCACCTGTCGCTCGCCGCCGCCTTTGTTCGGATCTCGGTAGGATATGCCGACTCGAACCCGGCATCCGGGACGCACGCCGCCAACCTCGCGTTCGAACCGCCCGAGCCGCCGGACATCCGCCTGGGAATCGACCGGTCCGATGCGGTCACGTTGAACTGGCTGGGCTTCGAGAGTCCCTCGGAGCATGAGGCGTTGGAGGCGGAGACCGAGCAATCCGCCATGACCCTGGCCGAGGGTCATCAACCGGACCCGGCGCCGGCGCCGATGCCGGAACCCGCGGCGGTCCCGGCGCCCGAGGAACTCGCGGGCGGCGAGGCCCGCGAAGTCACCCCGGTTGCATCACAGCCGATCGAGGCGATGCGTGATCTCGCTCGAGAGGCCATGGCCGCGGCCGACGATGTCACCGAACTCCTGGACGCCGCGACGCGGAGCGCCGCCGCCCTGGCCCAACGGTGGACGGAAGCGGCGAGTCGCGTCTCCACACCCCAACCCGCGCCCATCGCCGATTCCGTGTCCACCGCGGCGCCGCCTCCTCCATCCCGACCGCGCCCGACGCCGGGCGGCCAACCAGGTTTCCTGACCGACAAGGAGGCTTCGGCCTCCGCCATCGCCAACGCCCCCAGCGTCCGTCTCGGCCGGGTCGTGGCCGCCGAAGGACTCAACATCAAGACGCGACGCCCGACCTGGTCGTACTCCACGCAGCTCCTGCGCCGCCCCGCCAACCCCGTCGTCCAGATCACGTTTGGTCGGGACGGGAAGGTGCGCTCGGCCGGTTTCGCCCGGGACGGGGCGGTGGTGCGCAACACGGGATTCCCCGATGTGGACGAACCGCTCCTCAACGCGGTCTACGCCTGGACGGCCACCGGGCAGGCGCTGCACGACCTGCCAGAGGACGACCCGGACGCCGGCATTACGGTGACGCTGCGCGTGATCCTGATCGGGTAGAATGAACCAGCCCCAGGGAACGGGCCGATGCTGCGGTTGTTCATGCCTTCGAATCGCCCAACGCCTGCCCGGCACGCGCACCGAAAGTGCGGACGCGCGCTCGCCGCGGCCATGGCGGCGACCCTCGCCCTCGCGGGCGCCGCCGAGGCGCAGCCGGTCCAGTCACGCCGTCCCCGACTGACCCCTGTCGAGGCCGGCATGGCCGACGTGGGCCCCCTCGGCATCGGCATGAGGGACCAGATGGTCGACCTCCGTGTGCCGACAAACTTCGATCGGGTGTACCGGGTCGAGACACCCGGCCGAGGCGGGCTCGATACCCAGGACACGTTCGTGCGGATGGATGGGGCCGTCACGGCCGTCTTCCGGCGCTCCCGATACACGCCGTTCGGCGACACGATCCTCGCGGAGATACCGCCGGACACGCGCTTCTACATCGGCGCCCTGCCGCCGGAGCTCTGGTCGAGCCCGGCCGAGTCCGAGAGTCCCCGCCCGTACAACTTCCTCGACCTGAGCGTGCCCACGCGCCTCGACCCGGCAAGGTTGGAGGCGGTCGCCCCCCCCGCGCCGAACCCGCCGACGGCCCTCAGCCCCCCTCCCGCGGGCCTCTGGACCAACGAGGAGTACCGCAGAAGCCGGGTCGTGCGCCTGATCGATCGGGCCGTGGCGGCCCATTGAAACGCCCGGGGTAGCGCGTGTGTATGAGAGTCGTTCGGCAACGCTACGGAGGAACGCCATGCGCCCATCGAACACCCGCGTCCTGCTCCCGCTCGCCGCGCTCGCCTTGGGCGCCCTCGCGGGCGCGCCCGGCTGCCTGGTCCACACCAACAACCGGACCGTGTACACCGGAAAGTACATCGGCCCGGAGACCATGGCCCAGATCGAGCCCGGCAAGTCCCGGAAGGACTTTGTCGAGGCGGTCCTCGGGCCCCCGACCACCACCACCATGCTCGACGATGGCACCGAGCTCTGGAAGTGGTCGTACACCCGGCGCCGCACCAGCAGCGGCACGGTGTTCCTGCTCGTCGATGCCGACAGCCACACCGAGTCGGAAGGGGCGGCCTACGTGATGTTCCGGGACGGCGTCGTCGAAAAGTCCTGGCGCGAGTAACCCGCCCGGCGTCAGACGCTCTCGCCCGGCTTGGCCTCGCCGCCGATCGCCGCACGCATCGTCGTGTCGGCGATGACGTTCTTCATGCGGTAGTAGTCCATGATCCCGAGGTTGCCGCCCCGGAAGGCGTCGGCCATGGCCTTGGGGATCTCGGCCTCGGCCAGCACGACCAGCGCCCGGCTCTTCTGCACCTCCGCCTTGTACTCCTGCTCCTGGGCCACCGCCAGCGCCCGTCGCTTCTCCGCCTCGGCCTGGAACCGGCGCTTGTCGGCCTCGGCCTGGTCGGCCTGCAGCTTGGCCCCGATGTTCTCGCCCACGTCGATGTCGGCGATGTCGATCGACAGGATCTCGAACGCGCTCCCCGCGTCCAGGCCCTTCTGCATCACGGTCTTGCTGATCTGGTCCGGGTTCTCCAGCACCTTCTTGTGCGAGAGCGCCGAGCCAATGGTCGTCACGATGCCCTCGCCGACCCGCGCGATGATGGTCTCCTCGGTGGCCCCACCCACCAGCCGGGCGATGTTCGTCCGGACCGTCACCCGGGCCTTGGCCTTGAGCTGGATGCCGTCCTGGGCCACGGCGTCGATGGTGGCGCGCGGACCGTTCTGGGCCGGGCAGTCGATCACCTTCGGGTTCACGCTCGTCTGGACCGCGTCGAGGATGTCGCGCCCGGCCAGGTCGATCGCCGTGGCCACGCCCCAGGGCAGGTCGATCTTGGCGCTCCGGGCCGCGATCATCGCGCTGATCACGTTCGGGACGCGCCCGCCCGCCAGGTAGTGCGTCTCCAGGGCGTTGGTGGGAATGTCCATCCCGGCCTTGACGGCGCGGATCCGGCTGTAGACCACCGTCCGGATGTCCACCTTGCGCAGGCGCATCCCGATGATGTCCAGCATCCCCACGTGGGCGTTGGAGAGCAGGGCCTGGATGTAGAGATTCAGGAACTGGCCGATGACCACCAGGGCCAGCACCAGCACCAGGCCGACCACGATCGCGACGATGACCAGGATGTTGTTACCCACGTGAATGACCCTCCCGGGAGCGAGCCGGCCTCCCGACCGGAACTGGGAGCCAAGTATACCGCCGGCCCGGCGCGCCCCGGCTTGACCCGCGGCGCTCCGCCGCCCCGCGCCGCCGGGCTCAGACCGGACGCACCTTGACCTGGTGGCTCTCCACGACGGTAACGCGCACGCGCGCACCGGCGCGCACCAGCCCCGTTTCCGACAGGGCGTCCACCCGCCGGTCCCCGACCTGGACCACACCGACGGGGCGCAGGTCGGTCAGGACAACCCCCTCGGCCCCGAGCAGGGCGAGCCGCTCGTCCGCCTCGCGCTGGGCGGCCCGGCGCTCCGCCTCCACGACGTCCGCGGGTTTCTCGCCCAGCATCCGCCGCCCGATGGGGGTGCTCGGCCAGACCCGCAGCGCGAACGCCACCGCGCACGGACCCAGGATCATCACCGTGAGCAGCCCGGTCAGCCCCCACGTCGTGCTCGCCCGGAAGAGCACGATGACCCCGGCGATCGCCGACCCGACCGACAGGATCGAGAGCAGGCCCCCCGAGGGAACGAAGACCTCCAGGAACACGAGGAGCACGCCCGCGGCGATCAGGCCCCATCCCCAAAGCAGCAGGTTCTCGTTCACGCCGGAGGGCCTCCCGCCGCCCCTGGACCCTCCCGCACCGCCTCGACGGCGATACGGAAACCCCCCGCCTCGGTGATGACCACGGGCGCTCCCTCGGGAACAAAGCCCATCTCGGCCACGACGTCCACCACCCGGTCTCCGAACTGCGCACGCCCCGAAGGCCTCAGGGGCGTCAGCGCCACGCCCCGCGCGCCGCGCGCGATCGGACCGACGGTCTCCACGGCCATCGCCGCCAGCATGGCGTCGCGATCCTCCCCCACCGGCGTGTCGCGCAGGATCAGCCGGTTGAACACCGGGATGGAGCCGAAGTGCCTGGAGATGAAGTACATGAGCACACCCGAGGTGGCCACCGCCAGGACCAGCGTCGCCACGCCGCCCAGTAGGTCGTTGCGCCGCGCCGGGCTGTCGGGAAAGTACCCGCCCGCCGGCACGAAGGTGCCCACCAGCCCGCCGAACAGGAGCACGATGCCCACCACGCCGAACACGCCGAAGCCGGGGATGACCAGAATCTCGAGGATGATGAGCAGGATCCCGCCGACGATCGCCGCCAGCTCCCACCAGTTCGCCAGGTTGATGAGCATCGGAGGCGCGATCAGTCCGATGAGGGCAGCCGCCGCCACGACGCCCGGAAGCGCCACGCCCGGGTTGGTCATCTCCAGGAACAGCCCCAGCAGGAACACCACGATGAGCAGGGCTCGGACGGGCAGGAGCGTCATGACGCTCACGAGCGACTCGGACCAGCTCGCGTCGAGGCGGAGCAGGTGCCGGGCCCCGAAGAACCCCTTGAGCTCCTCGTCGTTCCGGACCACCTGGACCGCGAGCCGGTAACGCAGGAGCTGGTCCGTCCGGAACACGATCGCCCCGCGACCGTCGGTGACCTTCTCGATCTTGGTCCACTCGCCCCGGTCCGCCTCCGACAGCACCGGCCGCCCGGACGGCAGTTCCTGGTTGCTCGTCACCGTGGCCGTGATCGCCTCCAGCGCTGGGCTCGCGGGGCTGAACCGCATCGGGTCCTCCGGCTGCGGGCCCGCCTCGGCCTCCACCGCGGGAGCGGGGGCCGGCGACTCCGGCGTGGGCGGATCCCCGCCCGAGCCCGAGGACGGAATCTGCGGATTCTCGCCCTGCGGCGGCGCCCCGAAGAGCAGCTCGTGCTCGGCCCGCCCGATGAACAGACGCCGCTTCGTCTCCGTGTGCTCGACCAGCCACAGCTCGACCCCAAGCGCCACCAGCCCCTGCATCAGCTTCTCGTCGTAGCCCCGGCGCCGCGCCGAGTCCGTCAGCTCCGAGATCAGCACCGACAAGATCTTCTCGCGGTCCTCCGGCGAGATCGGCACACGCCCGCGCACAGCGTCGAACCCGATGGGGATCGCGTCCCCCATGCTCGCCGGGTCCGCGCACACCATCTCGCGGCAGGCCAGGGCGATGAGGGCCCCTCCCGAGTACGCGTCGGGGTTGATCCACGCCACGGTATTGGGGATTGGCGACTTCTTGATCAGGTTGCAGATCGCCAGCACGGCGCCGACCTCGCCCCCGGGCGTGTCGATGTCAAAGACAATGGCATCCGCCCCGGCCCGCTCGGCCATGGTCATCCGCCGCCGGATGCTCCGCGCCAGCACGTCGTCGATCTCCCCCCGAACCGTGATGACCGCCACGTTCCGGGCCTGGCGATCGCCCGGGATCGCGGAGGACGCGTCCGGAGTCGCCTGCCCCAGGCTCAGCAGCGCCAGAAGCGAGAGGGTGGCCATCGCCACGAGGCGGCGCGTCTGGCTCGACAGGCCGCGACGGGTAGGCAAGGACTGCAGGACCGAGGCGCGAGATCGCATGGTGGCGTGAGTATAGAAGCCGAACCTCGCAACAAGGCCGGGCGTTCACCCGGGCAGCGACTGATCCTCACGCCAGCGCAGGGCGCCATCCCGACAGTCGATATGCACGGTGAAGAACCCGGGCCGGGCCCCGGTGCCCGACGCCTCATGCCGCCGGATCAGGGGCCAGATCACCCGCCGGTCGGTCTCCGGGAGGGGGAGCGCATCGATCTCGTCCGGCGCGAACCACTCCAGCCGCCCCTCGCGGATGTCCCGGGCCGCCACCTCGACCGGCCCGAGCACCCGGTACAGGAACATCAGCCAGTGCCCCCGTCCCTCGTAGGCCTGCTCGCTGACAATCCCCAGCAGGTGCAGGCGCTCCAGCGGCACGTCGAGCCCGGCCTCCTCGGCGATCTCGCGCCGGGCGCACTCGGCCGGCGACTCGCCCGCCGCCATGTCCAGTTTCCCGCCGATGGGTGAGCACAACCCCCGGTTGGGGTCCTTGCGGCGCCGCAGGAGCAGGACCCGCCCGCGGGAGTCACGCAGGTCGCACAGGCACGCCAGCCGGTAGGGCAGCGGATCGGCGGAACGGCCTGGCGGGGAGGGCTCCATCGGGCGGGTAGAGGATAGCTCACGCGCCCTTCCGTCCCGCGCCGTCGCGCACCCCGCGCGGACCTCACGGCACGGAGCACGGCGATCCGATACCCTCTGGACGCACGCCCGGGAAACTCGACGGATCGGCCTCGGCCCAACCGCCTCAGGGATGAACATGGACCGGAAGGACTCCTTCGCAGGGCTGCGCGTCTACATGGTGGGGATCGGCGGGTGCGGGATGTCGGGCCTGGCCCGGATGCTCCGCGCCCAGGGCGCGGGGATCGCCGGCTCGGACGCGAGCCCGTCGGAGACCACCGATGCCCTCGAACGCGAGGGGATCGAGGTCGGGTTCGACCAGGCGTCGGCCGAACTCCCCCACCCCTGCGACCTCATCGTGGCGTCCGCGGCCATCCGCCCCGACCACCCGCAACTGGCCGAGGCCGCCCGGCGGAGTATCCCGATCCTCACCTACGCCCGGGCGCTGGGCCGGTGCATGGCGTGCGCGACCGGTGTGGCCGTCGCCGGCACCCACGGGAAGTCCACGACCACGGCCATGCTCGGGGCGGCCCTGGCCGATGCCGGCCTCGATCCGACCGTGATTGTCGGCGCCACCTGCGCGCAGCTTCGCGAGGGGTGCCTGCGGGTCCGCGCGGATCGTCAGCCGTCCGCGAGCCCCGGGGCCGAGCCCGCGCCCACGGGATTCCGGCTCGGGGCGGACGTGGTCCCCACCGGTCCCCTGCGGGGCCGCCCCGGCCTGCTGGTGGCCGAAGCCTGCGAGTTCAACCGGTCGTTCCACCACCTGCGCCCGGTGGTGGCCTCCATCAGCTCCGTCGAGGCGGACCACCTCGACATCTACGGGACGCTCGACGCCGTCGTGGAGTCGTTCCACCAGTTCGCCCGGCTCCTCCCGCCGGCCGCGGACGGCGGCCGCCTCCTCATCGCCCACGATGGCGCCCATCGGCGCGAGGTGACCGCCGGCGTCTCCTGCTCGGTCGAGACGATCGGCTTTGCGCCGGCGGCCGACTGGGTCGTGTCCTGGGAGGCCTCGACCGGGCACACCGAGATCCGGCACGGGGGGGAGCTACTCGCCGCGTGGGAGGGCCGGCTCCCCGGGGAGCACAACGCCATGAACGCCGCGACGGCGTGGGTCCTGGCCCGATGGCTCGGGGCCGACGGCGCGGTCGTGGCACACTCGCTCGGCGAGTTCCGCGGCGTGGATCGGCGCACCCAGTTCCTGGGCGAGCGCCCCCACCCCGCCGGCGGCTCGGTCCGCGTGTACGACGATTACGGACACCACCCGACCGAGGTGGACGCGACACTCCGGGCCCTGCGCCAGTTCGAGCGCCCCCAGGAGCGGGGCGGCAAGCTGGTCTGCGTGTTCCAGCCCCACCAGCACTCGCGGACCCGCCACCTCATGTCGGAGTTCGCCGCGGCGTTCGGGAGCGCCGACGCCGTCATCGTCCCGCACATCTACTTCGTGCGCGACAGCGCCGCGGAGAAGCAGCTGGTCTCCGCGGCGGACCTCGTGGACCGCCTGCGCCAGCGGGGCGTCCGGGCCATGCACCTGTACCCGTTCGAGGCGATCGTGGAGCAGCTGGAGAACCTGTGCGATCCCGGCGATGTCCTGGTGGTCATGGGCGCCGGGCCGGTGTACGAGGTGGCTCGGGGCTACATGCGCGGCGCGCCGGGCCACGAGCCCGACGAGGCGATCCTCGCGGGGGCGGGGGGCGCGGGCCGGGGAGGGCCGGGGCGTGACGCTCGCGGGCGGGCTTGACCTGGCGATCGAGCACGGTGCCCCCATCCCGACCTGGTTCGGGATCGGAGGCGGCGCGGACCGGCTGGCCCGCCCCTCCTCGGTGGAGGAGCTCCGTCGGTGTCTCGACATCGACCCGCGCGCCCGCGTGCTCGGCGATGGCGCCAACCTGCTCGTGGAGGACGAGGGGGTCGGTGAGCTCGTGGTCGCCCTGGCCGGCCCGGTGTTCGGCGCCATCGACTGGAACGCCGGAGCCCACGCCGACCGACCCCTCGTCCGGGCCGGCGCCGGCGTCCATCTCCCACGCCTGATCACCGAGGCCGTCCGGCGAGGCCTCGGCGGCCTGGAGGGACTGGGCGGCGTGCCCGCCACCATCGGCGGAGCCGTCGTCATGAACGCCGGCGGGCGCTACGGCCAGATCGCCGATGTCGTCGAGCGCATCCACGCGGTGGATCGCACCGGCGGGGTCCACGCCATCCGCCGGGACGAGATCGACTTCGGGTATCGCCGCTCCGGCCTCCAGGACCTCGTCGTCACGGGCGCCGAGCTTCGCCTCACGCCGGCCGACCCCTCCGGGCTGCGCGCCCGTCTCAAGCAGGTCATGGCCGAGAAGAAGGCCGCGCAGCCTCTGGCCGATCGCTCCGCCGGGTGCGTCTTCCGCAATCCGACGCTCGACCGTGCCATCGACGGCATCGGCGGGCGGGGCGACCGGGTGAGCGCGGGCCTCCTCATCGACCGAGCCGGGTGCAAGGGGATGCGATCGGGCGCCGCCCAGGTAAGCCACGCCCACGCGAACTTCATCGTGGCCCGACCCGACGGGGAGCATGGGCGGGCGCGGGCGCGCGACGTCATCGAGCTGATCGAGCGCGTGCGCAACCGCGTCCTCGATCGCTTCGGCGTACCCCTGGTCACCGAGGTCGTCATCTGGAGGAGGGAACCATGAGAACGGTGCTGGTGCTCGGGGGCGGACCCGACGCCGAGCGTGAGGTCAGCCTGGCCAGCGCGGGCACGGTGGCCGCGTCCCTGCGCGAGAGCGGTTCCTGCCAGGTCGTCGAGAAGACCATCGACCGACTCTCGCTCGCCGAGCTGCGCGCCCTGCCCGGCGATGTCATCGCCCCGATCCTGCACGGCAGCTTCGGCGAGGGCGGCCCCCTGCAGGACCTGCTGGAGGCCGACGGGCGCCCCTACGTGGGCTCCGGCCCGGGCGCGGCCCGACTGGCCATGGACAAGCTCGCCACCAAGCTGGTCGCGGCGCGCGAGGGCATCCCGACCGCGCAGGCGTGCGTCCTCAATGCCGGGGATGCCGCCTGCCCCCTGCCGTTCCCGGTGGTGGTCAAGCCGGTCCACGACGGCTCGAGCGTAGGCCTGCACATCTGCGCGGAGCCGCGCGCCTGGCCCGCCGTGTTCGCCAGCGTGGTCGAGGACATGCGCCGGCACCCGGGACGCGTCTACATGGTCGAGCGCTACATCGCCGGGAAGGAGCTGACGGTGGGACTCATCGACGGGCAGGCCCTGCCGATCATCCACATCGTGCCAGCCGATGGCGCCTACGACTACGAGGCCAAGTACCACCGGGACGACACGCGGTACATCCTCGACCCGCCCCTCCCGCCCGGCGTGGCCGAGCGCGTCAGGGCCCAGTCCGTCAACCTCGCGAGGGCCATGGACGTGCGCCACCTGGCGCGGGTGGACTTCATCCTCGACGACCGGGCCATCGCGTGGCTGCTCGAGGTCAACACCATGCCCGGCTTCACGTCGCACTCGCTCGTGCCCATGGCCTCCCGCCACGCCGGGACCGACCTGCCCACCCTGTGCCGGTCGCTGGTGGAGATGGCCGTCCGCGATCGCGCCGGCCGGCGCTAGAGTCCTCCGCACGTTCCACGAAGGGGAACTCCCATGGGCTCAAGGAAGGGCTCGTCATCCGAAGGCGTTTCGTTGCGGGCTCGCCTCCGCATCGCGTCGGCGGCGGCGTTGCGCTGGGCGCCGGCCTCGGTGCTCGCGTTGGTCGCCATCGGGATGGTCGTCGTCGCCCCGCGCATCGCGGCCGGCGTCGGATCAGGCCTCGCACGCCAGCCGGTCCGCGTCGCGTTCGACTGGCCGACCCTCGCGCCCGCCGGTGGGCCGGCCGGCGACGCCACGCCGGCCACCTGGATGGCCCCCGAGACGCGCGCGTGGCTGGAATCGATCGTCGCGGCAGAGATCGCCCGGGACCCGGACCCGCTCAGCGTCGGGCCGCTGGCCCGTGTGGGACAGGCGTTGGTCCGCACCGGGTGGCTCGAACGCGTCGAGGAGATCCGGCGCACCGACGATGGCGCCGTCCGGGTTCGCGGGGCCTGGCGCATCCCGCTGGCCGTGGTCCGGAGCGGCGGCGTCGATCACCTCGTCGCCGGCGGCGGCGAGCTGCTCCCCGTCACCTACGTCCCCGGAACGTCCGGCTTCCGTGTCATTCTCAACGCGCCCGGTGGTCCGCCCGGCTCGCCGTCCCGGCCGGCCTATGGCGCACCGTGGGGCGACGATGGGGCCGTCCTCGCGGGCCTGGATGTGCTCAAGCTGCTCGCCGCGCGCCCCTGGTGGGGACAGGTTGCGGGTGTCGACGTGGGTGAGTACGCCAAGACCCACCGGCTGGCCGTCGTGACCCGTTGGGATACCCGGATCAGCTGGGGCGGAGGCCCGCGCGACCATATCCCGGGCGAGCAGTCTCCCGAGGCCAAGCTCGCCCGGCTGGATGAACTGGCAAGGGTGTTCGGCCGGATCGATGCCGCCTGCCGCGAGGTCGAGATCCACGGTCCGCTCACCCTGGTGGACGACTCCCCCACCGGCCGTGCGCCATGACCGCGCCGGGCGATGACGATCCGTCCGAGCCCGGCCGGGCCAAGGAAGGGACGACCCCGAACCCGCCCGCGCCGGCGCCGACCGATGGGGCAGCGCCGCACCCGCTCCAGCTGGCCCTCACCTCCGCGGACGACGAAATCCCGATCCGCGAGATCATCCAGCCCGTCGATCGGTGGGCGCATCGGCGCGCCGAGCCTCGCCTCCTCGCGCTGGTATGGACGACCTACCTCTTCGGCGCAACGCTGATCACCATCCTCAGCACCGGCGGCGGCTGGGTCGTGAGCACGGACACCTATCGCCCGGCCGCGCGAATGCTGATGGTCCTCGGGGCGGTGGGCATGGCGATCCTCTGGCCCCTGGTCCGGCTGAGCCAGAGCGTTCCCCACCGCCGGCCCGTCGCTTCGGCCCTGCAGGACATGCTCGTGATGGCCGTGCCCCTCCAGGCCATCGTCTGGCCCCACTGGTGGCTGGCGCGATGGCCCATGGAGGTCGTGGCGGCCCTGGCGGCGCTCCTGGCCGCCTGGGCTCTCGTCCTCGCGGCCCTGGTCGCGTGGGCCCAGGTGGCCCTGGCCGGCCCCGCGCGCCGCGGTCCGGGCCGGGCGGGATGGATGGCGATCTTCGTCGCGGTCGGGCTGGCCGGGCTGATCCCGGCGTGGATCGACTCCATCGTGTCCGATGCCCATGGGGGCGCGCGACCCGCCTGGATGCTCTCGGTCGTGACCGGCGTGCTGGAAGTGGCCAGGGACCGGTCCTGGACCGGACACGCGGCCGCCGTCAGCCGGCCCCACTGGATTGCGATCGGACTGACGGCCCTTTGCGGCTCTCTGCTCTGGGTCGTCGCGGGCACCCGGGCGCGTAGCCTGGCGCGAACGAGGGGCCTAAATTAGGACCGGCGTCGGCCGCCTTGCCGGCGCCCCAGTCGGCCCGGGGCCTGCCCCGGGCCGTGCGCTTGAAGAGAGAGGGCTCGCGCGCCATCGATCGGGGGAAGCACACGCATGGAAGTCATCACCACGGCCGAGAAGGAACGGCTACAGGCACGCCTGGATCAGCTCCGGGCCCATCGTCCCGTGATGTCGCAGCGCATCGCCGAGGCCCGCGCCCACGGCGACCTGCGCGAGAACGGGGATTACCACGCGGCCCGTGAGCAGCAGGGCATGGAGGAGGCCGAGATCCGCCGCCTCGAGGAGCGCCTGGCGCGGGCCCAGGTGGTGGAGGATGGCGCCGCCGCCAAAACGTCCGACGTGGTCTTCCTGGGCTCGATGGTCAAGCTGCGCGATGTGGACAGCGGACGCGTCGACACCGTCAAGCTCGTCGGCGAGGCCTCCGGCATCCCCGAAGACGACTTCGACGAGGTCACGGCCACGAGCCCGATGGGCGAGGCCCTGATGAAGGCCCGCCTCGGCGAGACGATCCGTGTCAACGCCCCGCGCGGCGTCAAGCGCTTCGAGATCGTCGAGATCGGGTGAGCCGGGCGTTCCCGGGCCGACCCCGCGCCGCCGAACCACGGGCCGTGGCAACATGGGGCTGATCCGACACCCGGGTGGCTCCTCGGGGGGCGACGCCAGCCCATAGACTCGCCCCATGCCCGACGCCGCCCGCCGCCCCCTCTACTACACCTTCGGCAACCACATGCACTGGGTGGATATGCAGTGGCTCTGGGGCTACGACGTCCTCCCCGGCTCGGTCCGCGACATGCTCCGCCTCTGCGAGGAGGCCGGGGTGCGCGGCAACGTCAACTTCGACGCCATCGGCTACGAGAAGATGGCCGCCGAGTGCCCCGAGGCCCTCGCCGAGCTGCGCGAGGCGATCGCCCGCGGCGTGGTCGAGCCCGTCGGCTGCTCGTACGGCCAGCCCTACGGCCTCTTCCACGGCGGCGAGTCGAACATCCGCCAGCTCACGTACGGCGTGCGCACCACCCGCCGCCTTCTCGGCGTCCGCCCGCGCGCCTTCTGGGAGGAGGAGTTCTACTTCTTCCCGCAGCTGCCGCAGCTCCTCGCGCAGTGCGGCTACACCGGAGCGTGCCTCTTCTTCCAATGGACCTGGCACACGCCCGAGGTGCCGAAGGAGCCGCACTCGCTGATCCTGTGGGAGGGGATCGACGGCACGCGCCTGCCGGCCCTGCCGCGCAACGACCTCAACGTCCACCAGTGGCCCGAGGACTTCGACGGGCTGCTGGAGCAGGGTCTGATCGAGACGCTCGACCGACCCGCGGTCGTCCAGTGGCTCGAGCTCATGCCCAGCCGCGACTGGATGTGCCGGAGCGAGCTCCTGCTGCCGCGCCTGAGGGCGCTGATGGCCGACCCGCGGTTCGAGGTGCGGGCGCGCACGGTGTCGCAGCTCATCGCCGAGCTTCTGCCGTGGAGTCTCGATTGCGCGGCCCTTCCAGATCAAAGCCCCACGCGCAAGCGTGGGGCCCCGCCACCCACCACGCCGTCGAACGCCCTGACCGTGGACTCGGTCCCCACCCGCCGCTACACCATGGACGACGTCTGGCACGGCGTCAGCCTCGGCAAGAACGGCGATGCCCACCCGCGCCGGAGTCGCGCCTGCGAGTCGGACCTGCTGGTGGCCGAGGCACTGGCCGCGCTCGCCGGCCTCGTCGGACGGCCCTACCCGAGCTGGGACGTCTACCCCGCGTGGGAACTCGACGAGGGCTGGCGCGAGCTGCTGGCCGCCCAGCACCACGACAACCACGAGTGCGAGGGCCTGTGCGGATTCGGCGGCGAGCTCGGCTTCGAGCGCGCGACCGCGGTCGCGGCCGAGGTGGGCGGGCGCACCCTGGGCGCACTCTACCGCGAGAACGGGGCCTGGATTCTGGCGCGCGGCGATCTGAAGGTCGCGGTCGATGCTCGCCGCGGCGTGATCCGGGAGATCGCTTGTCCCGCGTTCCCGCGCGGCCTCCTGAACCCCGAGCGCCCGCTCGGCGGGATCTCCATGATCCACGCCGATGGGCCCGACCGGTTCGAACGCGTCGAGGTCGAGGTCGGAGAGCTCATGGGCGTTCCCAACGTGCTCATCACGCGCACGGGGCGCGACGGCTCGCAGATCGCGCTGAGCGTGAAGCTCATGGCGCTCGCCGATGGCGTGGACCTCACGT
>CAYWOF010000027.1:0-15679 GCA_964459825.1 uncultured Phycisphaeraceae bacterium
GGCCCACCAGTCCTTGAAGTCCTGGATGTGCGGGTAGGGCAGGTCCGGGCCGAAGACCACGCCGAGGAACTTCCGGGCGCTGAAGCGCCCGGTCCGCGGGCTGCGGAACTGGGCCCGATTCCGGAACGCCGCCCGCCCCAGGCTCGCCAGGTGGAGGCCAAAGTACGTGAAGGTGATGAGCGCGCCCAGGCGGTGGAGCTGGGCGGCCGCCTCGATCCCTCCGATGTACCGCACGACCTCCCTGGCCCAGCCCGTGTAGTAGAACTTGAGCGGCATGCCCGTGGCGACCAGCAGCAGGAAGCTGATCATCACGAGCACGTGGAGGAACCGCTCGAACGGCCGGAAGCGGACGAACGACTCCTCGTCGCGCGCGGCGCGACGCCGGACCTCCACGAACGCGCGCGGCGCTCGAACCAGCAGCACGAGGGATCGCCCGAACCACAGGAGGGTGTGGGCCCCGAAGAACAGGAACGTGCCGACGACCAGCGCCGTCATCCCGACGAAGGTCCAGTAGAGGCCCGGGTACAGCTCGCGGTTGCGGTGGTCGGCGTGCGCGATGTACTCGGTGAACATGGGTCCGGCGGCCGGGTGGCACTGCTGGCACGTCCGGAGCTTGGCCTGGCCGTAGAGCCGACTGGCGGGATCGGCGATGGGCACGATGTCGTGGTGCCCGTGGCAGTCGTAGCAGGCGGCGACGCCCGGACGGCCCAACGCCAGCGCCTTGCCGTGGAACGTCTCCCGGTAGTGCTCGATCCTCTCCTCGTGGCAGCGCCCGCACCGATCGCCGCTGGCGAGCTTGAACGCCACCTTGTCGGGCTGGATGATCTCGTGGGAGGTGTGGCAGTCCGTGCAGACCGGCGCCTCGGGGTCGCCGGCCAGCACGCGCTGGCCGTGGATGCTGGCCTCGTAGGTGCTCAGGATCCCGACGTGGCACGCGCCGCACGTCTTGTGGATGCGCTCGCGATTCACCGGCGACTCGGGATCGGACACGGGGTGGACGGCGTGCGCGCTGTGGCAGTCGGCGCAGGTGGGAGCGGCCACCAGCCCGCTCTCGGCCACCGCCTTGCCGTGCGCGCTCCGCAGATAGGCCTCGATGTGGGCGCGGGGCTGGTATCCGCCCGGCGTGTCGCGCAGGTGGCGCTCGTGGCACTCGGCGCACAGGAAGATGCTGTTGAGCCGGTGCTGGGGCGACTGCCGGTCGCCGACGGGCAGGACCTGGTGTCCCCCGTGGCAGGAGACGCACGTGGGCGCCAGCGGGTCGCCCCGCAGCAGCGCCGCGTGGTGGGCGCCGGTGGGGAACGCCCTGGCCTCCTCCGCGTGGCAGGTCGTGGCGCACGTCCGGAGCTGGAGGCGCGGCTCGTGGGGGAGACGGGCCGCGTCCGTGTGGCAATCCACGCACGCGGTCCCGGCGTGCGCGCTGCCGGCCAGGGCGTCGCGCGTGACGAGCAATCCGGGGCGCACCGCGGGCTCGTCGCCGCGCAGCGCCGGCGTGGGGCGTGCGGCCTCCGGGGGGGCCGGCTCCGTTCCCAGCCAGGTTCCCACCATCGAGAGCCGGTCGGCGGGGTTGAGCTCCGCGATGTGGGGCTGGCCGTGGCACTGGAGGCAGCGCCGGTCCGCCTCCTCCAGGTTCGGTTCGACCTGGCCCGCGACGGGGGCGCCCGCCAGAACGGCGACGCCCGGCACGAGCATCCCCAGCCGGGTGAGACGCCGGGCGCGGGCCCGGCCCGGATCGATGGTTGTCTGGTGCGAGAGCACGGCCTGCGATCCTCTTCGCTCGCGCCCGGCTCCACGCTGGCAGGGGCGTGGGCGTCTGTTTCTGGCTCCGGTCAGGGGTGGAAGTGTCGGTTCGTTGTCGTGGTCTCCGTTACGGCCGATCTCCGGACGCCGCGCCGGCCGGGCCACCCGGCCCGGGGGTCTCGGGCGCGCCGGCCCCGCCCGGCTGGACCGGGAGCGGGCCGCGGTCATAGGCCTGCGGCTTGTGACAGCCGGGGGCGCACGAGCCGCCCGTCGCGACCGGCTGGAAGTTGAGCGGGAGCTTCCACTGGCCGAAGTCCACCGTCTCGGCGATCTGGGCCTCGAACCGGCTCGCGTGGGTCGCGTGGCACGTCCGGCAGCTGCGCCCCTGCGGCACCTTGTTCACGTGCAGGGCGTGCAGATTGCGCGTGCCATCGCGGAAGCCGGTCTCGGTCGAGCCGGCGTCCACCATCGTCTTGTCGTGGCACTTGAAGCACAGGGCGTAGGCGTCGGGGGTGTACGACTGGTAGAACTTGCCGCTGAACGGCAGCGTCAGAAGCATGGGGATCTCGCCCCCGTGCACCATGTGACAGGCGGCGCACTCGCCGTGCGCGATCGGGCCGTGCTTGTGGAGCGTCTCGTCGGCCACCTCCGCCACGGCCTTCACGGTCCGCGTGTCGGTCACCGGGATGGGGTCCCGGTGGCACGCGAGGCACGCGCCCACGGCGTCCTTGGGCAGCTGCATCTTGTGCTCGCTGCCGTGCGGGGTGTGGCAGTTCAGGCACGCGCGCTCGTCGTTCATGGCGGCGTGGGGATGCTGGGCCTTCGACGCCCCCAGCCCGACTTCCGCGTGGCAGGAGGTGCAGAGCTCTCGCGGGGGCGACTTCAGCCCCGCGAGCGTGTCCGACGCGTGCGGGTTGTGGCACTGGAGGCAGTCTCCCGTAGCCGGCTCGTGCGCGTGGCGGGCGTCCGCGATCGTCGTGCCCACCCCCTCATGGCAGGAAAGGCACAACGCTCGACGCTCCTGCACCAGCAGACTCTCGTGCGGCGCCCCGTGGGGCAGGTGGCAGGCCCCGCAGTCCGTCGCCGCCGGATGGTGCGGGTGACGGCCGTGCATGACCGACGTGTGGCACCCGAGGCACAGCTCGGGGATGGTCGCCTTCCTCAGCAGCTTGCGCGAGTCGGCCCCGTGCGGGTCGTGGCACTGGAGGCACTGGCCCTGGGCCGCGGGGGCGTGGACCACGGGCATCTCCGCTCCCACGCGGTCGATGTGGCAGAAGTCGCACATCTCGCGGCCCTCCCGCTTGAGGACGAAGGCGTGCCGGGAGGGGTCGGAGTACTGATGGCAGGCGTCGCAGGCCGAGACGGCCGTGGGGCCGTGGAGGAAGGGGTGCCGGAGCTGCTCCGCGTGGCAGGAGGTGGTGCAGTCCAGCACGCGCGTGGTGGGGCGCGCCGGTGGAGCGGGCGGCGTCTGGGCCGCCGCGCCCGCGCCGGCCAGGAGACACGCGAGCCCGGCGACGAAGCGTGTCATGGCGGGCCACCCGGGCCGTTCCGGGCATCCGAGAGCTTCTGGCGCGCTCCTTCCAGGAGCTGCTGCGTGTACGTGGGGTTGTGCACGCCCCAGCTCCCGTCGATGCGAACGACGTCGAGGATCCTGCGAACCTCCGCCAGCGTCTCGGGGCTCAGTCCGGCCGCCTCGGCCGCCCGGAGGTCCGCCTCCGCACGGTCGTACAGGTCGTGCGCGGCCTTCTGCCAGAGCGGGATCATCCGCGCGCCGAACCCGGCCTGGTGGCACGCGTCGCACGCCTCCGGCGCGGCGGCCTTGACGCTCGCGCCGCTGCCGGGGTTGGCATCGACGGGTCGAGCCAGCGTGTGACAGCCGGTGCAGTCCACGTGCGCGAGGAACATCGGGCTGATGGGGTTCGGGCCCGCGCCCGGTGCGCTGGCGCCCACGTGGAAGTACGTGCGCCGCTGCACGGCGTGCTGATCCACGTGGCAGCGGGTGCAGTCGAACTGCTCGAGCGAGACCGCTTGCACACCGGTCCCGTGCCGGATCGAGCCGTGGCAGCTCGAGCACTCGATCTTGTGTCGCCCGAGCGTGTGGACGTGGTGCATCTCCCGGCTCTCGAGCGAGCGCTCGACGCCGAACGTGTGGCACTCCAGGCACCGGCCATCCTCGATGGGCGGGGGCGTCGCCGTCACTCCCTGGTGGCACGATTCGCAGGTGGCGCCGAACGCCAGGAACTGGGCGTGATCGACCTTCAGCCCCTGAAACTCCACCTGCCCCTCGGGCGGGTCGTGGCAGGTCGTGCAGGAGGAGGGGGGCACCTTCTCCGACTCGTTCGAGGCGGGCGCAGCGCCGCCGGCCTCGCCATGGCGCACCGCCAGGTGGATGATCCTGGCCTCCCGCCCCCCGACCATCTGCGTGCCCGGCGTGGCCCCGTCGACCAGATGGCAGGTGACGCAGACGGTCGTGTTGACCTCGAAGTGCTCGTCGCCCTTCACGTGGGAATGGCACGTCCCGCACGAGATCTCGACGCCGAGATGCTTGGCGCCGAGGTGCTTGTCGTGCCGGAACTTGAAGACGCCGGTGTCGATCTCCTTCCGGGACAGGGTCTCCACCGTGTGGCACCCGGAGCGCGTGCACGAGAGCGCGCTGACCGATGCCGACGGCTTCGTGGAGGTGCGATTCAGGGCGTCGTCCACGACCTGACCCAGGCCGTTGAGCTTGGCCGCGATGAAGCTCTGGGCTCCGGGCTCGATGTGGCACTGGACGCACTCGACGTCCTTGTGCGCGCTGTGCTTCCAGCTCGTGTAGTAGGGCTCCATGATGTGGCAGTTGTTGCAGAACGAGCTGCGGGACGTCGCCTCGACGCCGATCGTGCTGCCGATCGCGAACACCACCAGGCCCAGAAGGACCCACTTGCCCCAGCGGCGGAACCGGAATCGAGCGAGGAACTTGCGCATGGCTTCTCCGTCGGGCACTCTAGCGTCGCAGCAACAGCTCGGCCGCCCGGCGATAGGACGCGAGGGCCTCATCGGGCCGCCCGAGGCGTTCCTGGGTTCTCCCCATCAGGTAGTGCGCGCGGGGGTTGTCCGGATGTCGGTCGAGGATCTCCCGCAGGGATGTCTCGGCAGCGCCGAGCCCTTCTTCGCTCCCGCCGACGTGGACGGCCGCGAGCCCGAGCCGCGCCTCCACGGAATCCGGGTGCGTGGTCAGGATCGATCGGAAGAGGGGCTCGGCATCGGCCGCCCGGTCGCGCTGCAGGAGCAGCTCGCCCAGCCCGAGGCGCGCCTCCACGTGGTCGGGCGCGATGGCGATCGCCTCGGCGAAGCGAGCCTCCGCCATGTCGTACAGGCCGTGGCGCACCAGCTCCGAGCCCAGGCGGGTCAGACGCGTCGCCCGCACCGACTCCGGGCTGGGCGCGGGCGCCGTGCCCGGATCGATCGCCCGATCGAGCTGCGCCATCTCCGCCTTGCCGGTCGCCACCTGGATCGCCAGCGCGAGCACCTCGCGGAACCGGGGCAGGAACCCCGGGAGCGAGTGCACGACCGTGCCCCGTCCGTCCACGACCACGACCGTGGGCAGCACCAGGACCCGGTACGCCCCGAACGCCTCGCGCCGGGGATCGTGCAGGATGATCGCCGGATACCGGGCGCGCGACGCCGCGTCCTTGAGCATCGCCACGTCGGCGTCCTGGGCCACGATCATGAGGGGCACGACGCTCCCGTGCTCGACGCGCGGATCCGCCACGGCGTCGAGCACCTCGGCCGCCGAGCGCTCGACCGTCTCGTGACCGAACTCCCCGAAGAGCAGCACCAGAGCGCGGGGCGCCAGGTCCCTGGTGCGGACCTCCGTCCCCTCCAGGTCGTGCAGCACGATGGGCGGCGCCTCCGAGCCCCGGGGGGGGGCGCCCGCCCCAGCGAGGGACGCCCGGGCGATCGGCGCCAGCGCGCACGCCGCCACGAGCGCGACGACCCGGCCCCACACCGACCGGGGACGGATGCACGCGAGCAGCTTCACCCTGAGGCGGATCATGGGGAACCTCCCACCGGCCGGAGCCCGGGCGCGGCGCCACCCGTCAGCCGGTCGTAGCTCTTGAGCTGATGGCACCCGGGGGCGCACGACCCGCCGTTCTCGGTCGCCTGGAAGTTGATCTCCAGCATCCAACCGCCGCTCCCGAACGGAACGGCCTCGCGGATGTGGGCCGGGCGCTTCGACGCGTGGACCTCGTGGCAGGCGCGACAGGTTCGACCCTTCTCCTGGTTGACGTGGAGGAAGTGCAGGTTGCGATCCCCATCGCGGAACTGCGTCAGCCCCGCCCCGGACGGCTTCAGGACCAGGTCGGAGATGTGGCAGCGGAAGCAGAGGCGGAACGAGTCGAGCTGGAACGGCGCGTAGAAGAGCGGCGGGTAGTCCTCGACGAGCAGGCGGAAGTGCTCCCCCGCGTGCGGGCTGTGGCACGCCGTGCAGACACCCTCGCGGATCGGCCCGTGATGGTTGGGGTTGTCGGCCAGCAGGGCGGCCATGTTGGTCACGGTGCCGCCGTCCGGCGCCGTCAGGGTCTTGTCGTGGCACTCCAGGCACACGCCCGGCTGCGTCCCGCGCTGGAGGCTCGCCTGGGACGACGCGTGCGGTGCGTGGCACCCGGTGCATCCCCCGGCGACCGTGACCGCGCCGTGCACCACGGGAAGCCCGCCGACCATCTGGTCGAACTTCTCCTCGTGGCAGGAGAGGCAGAGGCCCGGGGCCTCCTCGCGAAGCTGGAAACGGTGCGCCGACGCGTGCGGATCGTGGCAGCGCGTGCACTGGTCGTCGAGGGCGCCGTGGCGGTGCATCCCCGGCGCGTGCGCCGCCTCCTCCACCTCGGCGTGGCACCCGAGGCAGAGCCGCTTGGAGTCCTGCAGGAGGAGCTTCGGCTGCTCGGACGCGTGCGGGTCATGGCAGACGATGCACGCCCCCACCGCGACGGGCCCGTGCACGAACGGCGCCGACGCGAAGTCCTGCTTGTGGCACTGCTCGCACAACTCCCGCTTGGGGTCGGCGACGAGCATGCGCGGCCGGTCCGATCCGTGAGGGTCGTGGCACTCCTGGCATCGACCCTCCCGGACCGGTGTGTGCTCAATCCCGGCGTGGGGCAGGCTGTGGCATCGCCGGCACAGGTCCTCGCGCTTGGCGATGAGGAAGAACTTGTGCTGGTCCGGGTTCCCCTGGACGTGGCAGGCCTGGCAGTCGACCAGCGCGGGCCCGTGCATGACCTCGTGCTCGAAGAGCTCGCGATGGCACTCCTTCGCGCAGGTCCGTGATCCGAGCGGCTCCGTCATGACGTTGCCGACCTGCCCGAGGGCCGCGGAGGCCAGCCCCCACCACCACGCCAGGCACGCCGGGAGCGCGAACCCAATCCACCCCGAAGCCCGAGGCCGCAGTCGGTACGGGACCATGCAAGGGCAACTGCACACGACGTGCCACAAGGCCCTTGCTCGCCGAGGGGGCCAAGGGAACAATCCGTTACCCGGTTCTCATTCTCGGGACTGATACCCCGACCAATCCTCAGATTTGAGAAAGCCTGCGGCCGCGGTTGCCTGGTGGGCTCGGAGCCAAGGGGCACCCGGTTTGCACCGGGTCCGGGGGCCCGAGGTACGGGTCGCACGTAACCCAAGGAGCCACAAGCCCATGACTCGCCCCTCAGCCGTCTATGCGCTGCTCGTCGCTCTCGGCCTGGTGGGCGCCGGCCAGCCGGCGCAGCCCGAGAAGCAGCCCGCCAAGCAGCCGGAGATCCCGACCGGCCACCCCCAGATTCCGCTGCCCACGGTGGGAGACGCGTGGCCCAAGGCCCGTTCGGAGGATGTGGCGTCCATCGATGCCCTGATGGCGGCGTTCTACGCGGTGCCCGCGGGCGAACCGGGCCAGGCGCGGGACTGGGACCGGTACCGCTCCCTGTTCGTCCCCGATGCGCGCCTCATCCCCGCGCGGACCGGCCCGGGCGGCAGCTCCGCGGCGCTCTTCCTGTCCGTGTCCGACTACCTCGAGGCCAACCGGACCTACTTCGAGAAGGGCGGCTTCAGCGATCGCGAGGTCGGACGGCGGGTCGAGGCGTTCGGCAACATCGTCCACGTCTGGAGCACCTACGAGTCGCGCCGGCGCGCGGGGGATGCCGACCCGTACTCGCGCGGCATCAACAGCCTGCAGGTGCTCAAGGACGGGGGCCGGTACTGGATCGTCAACGTCTTCTGGGACCACGAGCGTGCGGAGAACCCGATCCCCGAGCGGTACCTGGAGAGGCCCCAGCCCTAGGCGCGTCCGGGCCCGGCGTTCGAGGAGACTCCCATGGCCAAGTCCGTGCTGCTCGCCGAGGATGAGAAGGTGCTGCGCGAGGCCCTGGCCCAGCTCCTCACGGAGGAGGGCTACGAGGTGGTCCAGGCCTCGGACGGCCAGGAGGCGTACGACCAGGCGGTCGCCCGCCCGTTCGACATCGTGCTGACCGACATCCGAATGCCGCGGATGGACGGGTTGGCGCTGCTCGATCACCTGATGCGCATCGCGCCGCAGACGCCCGTGGTCGTGATCACCGCCTTCGGGACGGTGGAGAGCGCGGTCGCGGCGATGCGGGCGGGGGCGGCCGACTACCTGCTCAAGCCGGTGCAGTTCGAGGATGTGCTCCTCCGGGTGCGCCGCGCCCTCGAGTTCGGCGAGATCCGGCGCGACCGGCGAGTGCTGTCGGAGCAGATGGCGGCCTCGAGCTCGTTCCACAACCTCATCGGCGAGTCGCCGGCGATCACGCGTCTCTTCGAGCTGGCGCGCAAGCTCTCGGGCGTGCGGAGCAGCGTGCTGATCACCGGCGAGTCGGGAACGGGGAAGGAGCTCTTCGCGCGGGCGATCCACTACAACGGGATCACGCGCGACAAGCCCTTCGTCGCGGTCAACTGCGGCGCCATCCCCGAGAGCCTCATCGAGTCGGAGCTCTTCGGCCATCGCAAGGGCGCCTTCACCGGCGCCGTGCGCGACCGGATCGGCTACTTCGAGGCCGCCTCGGGGGGCACGCTCTTCCTCGACGAGATCTCCACCCTCCCGGTGAACGTGCAGAGCTCCCTCCTGCGCGTGCTCGAGGAGCGCGTCGTGGTGCCGGTCGGCGACACCCGGGCCCGACCCGTGGACGTGCGCATCATCGCGGCCTCCAACCAGGACCTTCACGCCATGTGCCGGGCCGGGACCTTCCGCGAGGACCTGCTCTATCGGCTCGACGTGGTGCGCCTGGAGATCCCCCCGCTGCGCCAGCGGCGCCAGGACATCCCCCTGCTGGCCCACCACTTCCTCACGAAGTACGCGCGCGAGATGAACCGGCAGATCAACGGCATCACCAACGCGGCGATGCGGGCCCTCCTCAACCACGAGTGGCGGGGGAACGTGCGCGAGCTGGAGAACGTCATCGAGCGGGCCGTCATCTTCGCGGAGGGACGCGAGGTCGACGCGGGCGACCTTCCGTTCGCGGGCCCCGCCGCGGGGTCGGACCACGAGGAGGACCTCAAGGCGGCGCTGGCGCAGTTCGAGCGCCAGCACATCATCTACTGCCTGCGTCGCCATCGGTTCGACAAGGCCGAGACGGCCAGGCACCTAGGCATCGGCGTGTCGAGCCTGTATCGGAAGCTCGACGAACTCCGGATCCCCAAGGACCTGGAGGAACGGGAGCCGGACCAGCCCGCCCCGGCGTAACGGGTGGACCGACGGTCGGTCCTCGGGGCGCCGGCGCCCCCCGAGGCGCATCGCGCGCGGGCGTCCCGCGCGCAGGAGAACGGGACGGTCCGAGATGCTCCGGCGCAAGCTCCTCATCCGGGTCGGCATCCTGATCTGCGCCTTCGTGGTCGGCGCGGTGGCGGCCCTGGCCGCGCTGCAGCACACGCTCGGAGACATCGACCGCACCAACGCGGATGCCGCCTTCCTCATCGACGGGATCCAGGCGGTCGGCGCCGGCCTCAGCACGCTCGACGCGGCGCGCCTCGGCCCTCCGGATGGGGGCGACGCCCTCCCTCCGGCGGACCCGGCGCGGCGCCTGCGCGAGGCCGTGGCGGCGCTGGGCGTGCACCCCATCGTCCGCGAGGGTGGGGCGGCGGTCGGGGCCTACCGCGCCGTGGAGAGGGACCTGGAGGGCGTCCTGGCGGTCTCGACCGGCCCGACGCCCGGGCCCTCCCCCAACAGCGCCGCCCTCGGCGCGAGCCTGCGGATGCACCGGAGTGTGGAGGACCTGGGCAAGGTGCTTCGCGCCCACGTCGCGGCCCAGCAGCGCCACCTGGGGAGGTCGTTCCGGTCCATCGTGCTCGTCCTGACTCTCGCCGCCCTGGTCATGGTGAACGTCGCGGTCCACGTCCTTCTCCGCACCGCGGGGCTGGTGCTGCGCCCGGTCGAGGCGCTGGTCGCGGGAAGCCGCGAGCTCGCGGCCGAGCGCTTCGAGCATCGAGTTCGCATCGCCCAGCAGGACGAGTTCGGCGAGCTGGCGCACGCGTACAACCAGCTGGCGGAACGCCTGCAGGCGAGCGAGGAACGCAAGGCCGAGTCCCTGCGCCAGCTGGCGGTCACGCTCAACCACGAGCTCAACAACGCCCTGTCGATCATCGAGCTGCAGCTCGCGCTGCTCGACCGGCAGGCCGACGCCTCCCCGGCGCGGGCCGCGTCGCTCCGGGAGATCCGCGCCGGTCTGGCGCGGATGGCCCGGACCGTCTCCTCCCTCAAGCACATCCGGCGGGTGGTGCTCACCGACTACGCCCCGGGCCAGAAGATGGTGGACCTCGAGCGTTCCGTGGCCGACCCACCCCCGGCGGAGCGGCCCCCGGCCGACCCGCCCCTGCACGCAGCGCACCCATGAGAGCCGAGCTCGAACGAGGTCGAATCCGCCTGCTGCACGGGGAGATCCGCTGGCTCATGCGTCTGCGCTGGTTCGCCGGCGCGGCGATCGTGGTCCTCGGCCTGCTGAACGCCCTGGGGCCCCGCGTGTACCCCGTGGGCGCCGGGCCGGTGCTGCTCGGAGCGGCGGTCCTGGTCTACAACGGCGCGTTCCTCTTCGCGTTCCGCCGGTTCCCCCGGCCGGCCCGCACCTACCCATCGCTCCTGATCTTCGCGGCCGTGCAGATCCACCTGGACATCGGCTGCCTCATGCTGCTGACGATCTGGACCGGCGGCCTGCGAAGCCCCATCCTGAGCGCCTTCATGTTCCACATGCTCTTCGCCAGTCTGCTCCAGCCCCGGCTGCGGGCCTACGGGGTGGCGCTGGTGGCGATCGCCGCCGTGAGCGTCGGCCTCTGGGCCTCGGGCCAATGGCCCTCCACCCCGCACGACCGGCTCGTCGGCCTGGCCTGGGCGGGCATGCTGGTGGTGACGGTCTATCTCACGAACCGGGTGACCCGGGCACTCTACCGGCGCGAGGTAGCCCGGCTCCACCAGCTCGAACGGCTCCGCGCGATGTCCGCGCGCCTGCGGAGCCAGCAGGATGCCATGGTGCAGGGAGAGAAGCTGGCCGCGATAGGGCACCTGGCGGCCGGCATCGCGCACGAGATCAACAACCCGCTGGCGAGCATGGACGGGCTCCTCCAGCTCATGGAGCGCCACCCGGAGCGGCCGCGCCCGGGGGCCGTGGCCACCCTGCGCGAGCAGGTGCAGCGGATCCTCCGCATCGTCCGGCAGTTGACGGCGTACGCCCACCCCGGAACCGGTCGCCTGGAGAGTGCCCCCGTGAACGAGGTGGCCGCGAGCGTCCTGGAACTGCTGGCCCTCGACCGCCGGGCCCGGCGCGTGCGCATCGATCGCGTGCTCTCCGAGGAAACGGGGATGGCCCGCATGGACCCTCAGGCGCTGCAGCAGGTTCTGACCAACCTGCTCGTGAACTCCCTGGACGCGACGGCCGGGCGGGAGGAACCCCGCATCGAGCTGCGCACCGAGCGCCAGAACGCGCACTGCGTGGTCACCGTCACCGACAACGGGTCCGGCATACCTCCCGAGCACCGCGCCCGCCTGTTCGAGCCGTTCTTCACGACCAAGCCCGTGGGACAGGGCACGGGCCTCGGACTGTCGATCTGCGCCCGCCTGGTCCGCGATCACGGCGGCCGAATCGAGCTGCAGTCCACGTCCGGATCGGGCACGAGCTTTGCAGTGATACTCCCGGCGGACACTCGCAACGCGCGCCCCGAGGCGGCGCGCGTGCCCGCCGACCCGTGGACCAGGGCCCGGCACGAGACGGGCACCCTGAACGACCCCGCGATGCCCTTCGACCGACCCCGCCCAGCCGACGAGCAGACCCGTGAACCGCCACCCCGATAACCAGACGCCCCAGCCCTCCCCGGTCGGGTGGTTCGTCGCGACGAGCTTCGTGGGGCTCGCGGCCTGGTTCGCGATGCTCTCGCCGCGCGCCGAGATCCCGTTGGCCCCGGCGGCCGTCATCTCCATCCGGGACATCGCACCGGGCGCGCGCCGCGAACCGCTGCGCGACCCGCCCACCGTCGTCTCCGGGGGCTTCGCGCTCGGGTGCAACGAGTGCCACCGGATCTTCCAGTCGCCCGCGGCCCAGCACCGCCCGCTCCTCCAGCACACGCACATCGTGCTCCAGCACGGGATGAACGACAACTGCTTCAACTGCCACGACCGGCAGGACCGTCAGCGCCTGGTCCTGCGCCCGGGGGTCTCGGCCGGATTCAACGACGTGGTGCGCGTCTGCGCGCGGTGCCACGGCACGCTGTTCCGTGACTGGCAACGGGGGACGCACGGAAAGACGATGGGATCGTGGGACGGCGCCAGCGGGCGGCAGGTGCGCCTGGGCTGCACCGAGTGCCACGACCCGCACGCGCCGGCCTACCGCGCCATCGCCCCCCTCCCGCCCCCCACCACGCTGCGGATGGGAAACCAGGCGTTCCACGCCGAACCGACGCACGGCGGACCGCTCCAGCGAGGCGCCGCGCGATCCGCCGGCGGTGGGCACGGGGAGGACCACCCATGAGCGTTCGCATCTGGGACGGCCCGTCGCTGGGCACCCCGCCGCCCGACGCGCCGCCGATCACACGGAGGAGCTTCCTGCGCGGCGCCTCGGCGGCCGCCGGCGGGCTCGCCGCGCTCGTCGCCGCCCTCGAGCCGTTGCGCCGCCTGCGCCCCGAGGATGCGCCCACGCTCGACCAGTTCCTGCAGAAGCACTACAAGGAGATGACGCCGGGGGACATGGAGCGGGCCCTGGCCCGCATCGCGGGCGAGGTCGAGCGCCGGCACGGGATCCGCCCGCACCTGCGCGACGTCCGGGCGCGGGCCGGCGTGGAGTTCGTCTACGCGCTCAACCTGAGCCGGTGCATCGGGTGCCGGCGGTGCGTCTACGCGTGCGTCAACGAGAACAACCAGAGTCGCTCGCCGCAGATCCAGTACATCCGGGTCATCGAGATGCCGCGCGGGACGCTGGACGTCGAGCGCGGCGACCACCACTACGACCGGCCCACCGTACCCGACGCGGGCCACTTCTACCTGCCCGTCCAGTGCCACCAGTGCGCCAATCCTCCGTGCGTGAAGGTCTGCCCTGTCGAGGCGACCTGGCAGGAGCCCGACGGCATCACGGTGATCGACTACGACTGGTGCATCGGATGCCGATACTGCGAGGCGGCGTGCCCCTACTGGGCCCGGCGCTTCAACTTCACGCACCCCGACATGGGGGGCGACGCCCTCAACCCGGACATGGCCTACCTCTCCAACCGCCCGCGCCGCAAGGGCGTGATGGAGAAGTGCCACTTCTGCCTCCACCGCACGCGCGAAGGGCGCCTGCCCGCGTGCCTGGAGGCCTGCCCCACGGGCGCCCGGAAGTTCGGCAACGTCCTGGACCCCGAGAGCGAGGTCGCGCAGATCCTCCGCAGCAAGCGGGTGTTCGTGCTCAAGGAGGAGGTGGGGACGCTCCCCCGCTTCTTCTACTACTTCGATGAGCGCTACCCCAGCGGGCTCGATCCCGAGGCCGTGCGCATCGGTCGGCGCGAGGGCCTGCTCCCCGATGCGCCCGCCAAGGAGCACGCGTGAGGCAGTACCTGGTCTTCCTCGCCCGCTGCTTCCGCCTGAGCTTCATCGGCGACTGGCGCTACCACGCGTGGATGACCGCCCTGACCGTCGTCGCGCTGCTGGGGCTCAACGCCTACTGCCGGCAGTTCGTCGACGGCCTGGCGACCACCGGCATGTCCGACCAGGTCTCCTGGGGCCTCTACATCGCCAACTTCACGTTCCTCGTCGGCATGGCCGCCGCGGCCGTGATGCTCGTCATCCCCGTGTACATCTACCGCAACCGCGAGCTCCACGACCTGGTCATCTTCGGGGAGCTCTTTGCGGTCGCCGCCATCGTCATGGCCCTGCTGTTCGTCACGGTGGACCTCGGGCGACCGGACCGCTTCCACCACCTGCTGCTCCGCTTCAACTGGCCGATCTCGATGCTCACCTGGGACGTGATCGTGCTCAACGGCTACCTGCTGCTGAACCTGCACATCTGCGGGTACCTCATCTACTGCGCCTACCGGCGGCGCGCGCCCAGCCGCGTGTTCTACGTGCCCTTCGTCTTCGTGGCGATCGTCTGGGCCATCAGCATCCACACGGTCACCGCGTTCCTCTACAGCGGGCTCGGCGGACGCCCGTTCTGGAACTCCGCCGTGGTGGCCCCCCGCTTCCTGGCCTCCGCCTTCGCCGCGGGCCCGGCCTTCCTGATCCTCACGCTCCAGGTGATCCGGGCGACGACCACCTACCGGGTGCCCGATCGGGCGCTCCGGACGCTGCGCGCGATCGTCACGATCGCCCTTTCGATCAACATGTTTCTGCTCGGATCCGAGGCGTTCACGGAGTTCTACACCGACTCGGCCCACGTGGCCTCGGCGCGCTATCTGTTCTTCGGGCTCCACGGCAGGCACGCGCTCGTGCCCTGGATCTGGACGGCCGTGGGGCTCAACTGCGGCGCCCTGCTCATCCTCTACCTGCCCATCTCGCGGAGCCTGCGGTTCCTGAACCTGGCCTGCGTGATGCTCATCGTCGGCGTGTGGATCGAGAAGGGCATGGGGCTCATCGTCCCGGCGTTCATCCCGAGCCCGCTGGGCGAGATCGTGGAGTACGCGCCGACGCTCAACGAGTCGATGGTCTCGCTGGGCATCTGGGCCTTCGGGCTGCTGGCCTACACCATCCTGGTCCGCGTCTCGGTCCCCGTGCTGTCGGGTCGCCTGACCGTCGACGGCGTCACCGGCGGGCCCCTCCCGGGCGAGAGTCCGGGACACGGCCACGCCGGAGGAGGTTGACATGCGCTCACGCACCGCCGCCCTGTTGCTCGTGGCCCTGGTCGGGCCGTCCCCCGCCGCCCTCGCCCAGGCGTTCGGTCCGCGCGACCTGACCGAGGAGAGCAAGGCGTGCATCGCCTGCCATCGGGTCAACAGCCCGGCGCTCTACCAGCAGTGGGGCGCGAGCAAGCACTTCCGCGCCAACATCGCCTGCTTCGAGTGCCACGGCGCCATGCCCGCGGACCCCGACGCCTTCGAGCACTACGGCCAGATCATCGCGACGCCCGTCACCCCCCGCGACTGCGCGCGCTGCCACGACCGGGAGGTGCAGGAGTTCACCGCGTCCCGCCACTCCAAGGCCGCCCGGATCCTCGGCTCGCTCGACAACGTCCTCGCCGAGGTCGTGGAGGGCAATCGCGCCCTCCGAACGCCCGGCCACCCGGAGGGCGTCGCCGCCTCCGCCGTCAGCGGCTGCTGGCAGTGCCACGGCTCCGAGATCAAGGTCCTGCCCGACGGCCGGCTGGACCCCGCCACGTGGCCCAACAGCGGGATCGGTCGCATCAACCCCGACGGCTCCGAGGGGTCCTGCAACGCCTGCCACACCAGGCACAGCTTCTCCGTCGCCCAGGCGCGTCACCCGGACACCTGCGGCAAGTGCCACCTGGGCCCCGACCACCCGCAGAAGGAG
>CAYWOF010000028.1:0-15574 GCA_964459825.1 uncultured Phycisphaeraceae bacterium
CAGGTAGGCGAAGGCGGCGTTGGCCACGAGGTTGGCGGCCAGGAGCCGCTCCGGGTGGGCCAACTCGCGCTCGAGCAGGCGGGCGTTGCGGTCGGGCGGGGATCCCTCGGCCCGGACGTGCAGCCGGACGCGGTTGAGGCAGTACAGGCCCGTCTCGAGCCCGGAGCACAGGGCCGAGCCGATGACCCCCGCCGCGGCGAGGACGCTCCACGCGACCAGGGCGCCGGGGCTCACGCGCCCTCCCGCGCCCCGGGCGGTCCCGGGAGGTCCACGGCGATCAGCACGCGCTCGATGGTCCGGCCCTCCATGGACTCGACGCGCAGGGTCACGTTGCCGAAGCGGACCTCGTCGCCGATGCGCGGCAGGCGCCCCAGGGCCAGCAGGACCAGTCCCGCGACCGTGCTCACCCGGCGTTCCACCGGGCGCCCCCGGACCCGGAGCCCGCCGCGCGACGACTCGAGGATCGCGGTCAGCTCGCGGACGCCGAAGCGCCCGGGCACGAGCCAGCGACCCTCGCCCGCGGGCTCGACGCTCGCGCGCGGCTCCTCCCCCGGCGCGCCGGGCGCGGCGACGAGGCGGACGAGGATGTCGTTGAGGTCGATCAGGCCGACGATGGTCCCGTACTCGTCCACGCAGAGGGCCACGTACCGGCGCGTGGCGCGGAACTGGTCGAGGAGCTGGTCGAGGCGGGCCGTCTCCGGCACGTAGAGCATCGGGCGCACGTGGGCCGTGAGGGGGGGCGGGGCGCCGGGGGTCGCCGCCCACGCCGAGACGGCCCGCTTGGTGTCCACCCACCCCAGCACCCCGTCGTCGAGCGAGCCGCGGCAGAGCACGATGCGCGCCGGCGCGCCCGCGCGCACGCGCTCGAGCAGGTCCGGGAGCGGGGCGCCCGCGTCGATCCAGAGGATGTCCAGGCGCGGGACCATGGCCTCGCGCACGCGCACCTCGCCGAGCTGGACCACCTCCTCCAGCAGGCGCTGCTCGGCGGTCTCGATCGCGCCCTGGCGGGCCCCGGCGTGGAGGAGGGCCGAGAGCTCCTCGCTCGTCAGCGTGCCGGTCGGCTCGCTCGGCGGGCGGACCAGCCGGGCCAGCGGCGCGATCACGACGGTCTCGAGGAGCCCCTGCACGGGCGCGAAGGCGCGGAAGACCGCCAGCAGGGCGGGGGCGAAGAGGCGGCAGCACCCGACCCGCAGGCGGCGGGCCAGCAGCTTGGGGAGCAGGTCGCCGACGATGATCAGCCCGAGCACGGAGAGGGCGCTGAGGCCCACGGCGATGAGGGCCGCCTCGCCCTCGTGCGCCGCCGGCCGGTGGGTCAGGGCGATCACCGAGGAGACCACGAGGTACGCGACGTTCGAGATGTTCGTCGCGAGCAGGATGGAGACCAGCAGGGCGCGCGGCCGTTCCAGGAGCAGTCCCACCGCGTGCGCCGCCGCCGGGCTCTGCCGGCGCAGCCGCAGCCGGTCGCTGTACGTGAGGCTGAACAGCGCCGTCTCCGTCGCCGCGCACAGGGCGGAGGCGAGCGCGAGCGGGAGGAGGACCAGCACCAGGGCCAGGCGGGAGGGGTCCATCGGGGGTGCGATGCTACGGGGCGTCGAGGTGCTCGATGAGGCGCTCGACGTAACGCCAGGCGTTGAGCCGGGCCCGGATGGCCTTGAGCTCCGCGGGGCGCGGGGGGCTGGAGAGGCTCGCGAAGAGCGCGCCGACCTCGCCGATGGCCGCCCGGCGCTGCTCGTCGGCCCACGCGATCCAGCGGGCCACGGCGCGCGCGCGGTTCGCCGCTTCGGCCTCGGCCCGGGCCGCGTCGATCGCCTCGCGAATCTCCAGCATCTCGGCCAGCAGGGCGGGGGGCAGGGTCCGGTCCTGCTCCCGGGTGGGCCCGCCCAGGCGCACGAGCAGGGCGTCGGCGCGGCGCTCGGGGTCCTCGAGCGTCCGGCGCGCCTCGTTGAGCGCCGCCGTGGTTCGATCCGGATCCGGCGCGCCCGGCGCGCGATCCGGATGGGCCGCCCCCGCCCGCGCGAGGTACGCCGCGCGTATCCGCGCGGACTCCAAGTCGAAGCGGGCCGGCAGCCCGAGCAGGTCGTAGGGGTCGGCGGGCACGCTCGGAGTCTATGGGCGTGGCTCGGAGGGGCCGGTATCCGCCGCGCGGCCCGTTCGCCATGGGCGTGGAATGCCCCGCGGCGCCAAGGCCAGCAGTTAACAGAGGTTACGATTATGGGGTTTTTTGTCTCTCTGTCTCTCTTTTGCTTGCCCGGTACCCATTCCGGGGTAAATTTGCACCAGCCCCTGTGTTCCTCGGGCAGGAGGCTCCGACATGCCAAATCGCCCAGCGCCGCCACTTGGCCCCGTCCAGCGGTTCTGTCTCGCTTGCGCACTGCTCGTCCCAATTGGTCCCGGGGGGGGGGTGAGCTGCGCGCGCAGGTGACGGTCGGTTCCCAAGTGCGAGTGGACATTGGGAACAGCCACTCCGGAGTCGAGACGGCAGTTGTAATCAACCGGTTCCAAGATGGGAAGGAACTCGTCGCCGCTGCAATTGACTGGCGCGACGTATCCGGCCAGCCCGCCCATGCCAAGATTGACCATGGGCTGAGCCAGGATGGCGGCGTGTCCTTCCTCTACGATGCTCCCCTCGCCGTCCCAAGCGCGATTCAAGGTGCGTTCCGCTTCGTCGATCCCATGGCGTCGAGCGATCCGTCCAACGGAGATATGTGGCTGGGAGGCCTAGCGGGAGGGAACCCGTACTTGGGCGAGATCAATGGGATCTTCGCTGTCCGAAAGCGTGCGGGCCAATCCGCCTTCGATCCTCCCGAGGTCGTGACGTCGAACGCGCCCGTTCTAGGTCCCTTCGATGAAAAGCCCCTGATGGCTGCGGGCCCGAACCCCCTGAACCCGGCACTAATCAACATTTACGTTGCATTCCAACGCTTAGGCGATAGCCACCCGCAGCCTGTCTTCTGTGCCTTCTGGCACCTCATGCTATCGCGCTGGGACGAATCGCAATCGCGGTGGTTAGAGCCAACCAGCATCGGCCCGGTCAACACCCCGTGCGACTATCGCGGTGCCATTGCTACGCCCGCAGTGGTTTCGAATGGTCGTCTCTTCGTGGCTTGGGGCTGGGCCGACACCGGTTACAAGTTCACATTCTCCGACAACGCTGGCGCAAGCTGGTCGCCACAGGCGAACCTCTTTGAGGGGATCTCGGTCGGTCAGGCCATCGACTTCCCGGGTCCAGCATCGCTAGGGTTCCTGCCGGGGATTGCCGTTGACCAACGCAACGCGGCGGACCCAAACGACGATCACGTCTACCTTGTCATTTCTGCCCGGCGTGCGCCGGGCTCGGGCAACCTAGATTTGTGGGTGCAGCGCATCCGTAATGTCGGGACGTTGGGAATGCCGAATCCTGTGCAGGTTGATCCTCCTCGGCGATTGGACCTGGATAACCCGGTTGATATCGCCTATGCCCCGGACCAAGTCATGCCTTGGGTGGCCGTTGACGCTTGGGGAGGGGTCAACCTGCTGTACTACGATACGCGTCATCACATCGTTCCTGATTCCCACAGCGAGGCATTCATGGACGCGTACTACGCGCGGATCACAGATTTCATGGGCCCTAACGAAGCCTTGGAGCGGCACCGCTTGTCCGGAAGCACCTTCTCGTCCGATACGGAGATCCCGTATGAGCTGCAATCGAGCGACCCCGAGCGATACACGCAGTGGCTAGGCGATTACCAGACGATCGACGCGCATGAATGCTTGGTGGTCCCGTGCTACATGTCAACCGAAACCGGCGTGCGCCACTACTATGTCCACAGAATCCACGTGTGCCCGGGAGATGCGGATGGTGACGGTGCTCTGACCATGTTAGATGTCTCCCTGTTTCATGCCCGGTTCATGGCGGCCGACCACCGGGCGGACGTCACACTTGATGGGCAGATCGGTGCCATGGACGTGGGGGTGTTCTATCAAACGCACGCAGTCGGGTGCAGATGAGGAGGGGGCCCTGAGAAGTGCAGGTGCGTACGTGACAATTGGAAGGACCGTGAGCATTGGACTCGTAGGCCTGGCTGCGGTGGCAAACGGCCAGAGCCAGTTAGGCCCCCTCCAGGCTTGGGGTGACAATACCTACGGGCAGGCCGTCGCCCCCCAAGGGGAGTTTCGGGCGATCGCGGCGGGTGCATTCCACAATATCGCCGTGCGAGCGGACGGTAGTCTGCTCGGTTGGGGAGATAACAGCACCGGCCAAACGACGGTCCCATTCGGGACGTACGCCTGGGTCGCCGCCGGGGGGCACCACAGCCTGGCAATGCGGCCGGATGGGACGGTGGTGGGTTGGGGAAGCAACAGCTCTGGTCAGGCGGCGTCGCCACCGGGGGCGTTTACGAGAATCGACGCCGGTGAGGTTCACACGATCGGCCTGCGCCCGGACGGCACGCTTGAGGGGTGGGGGTCCAACTACTTCGGAGTGAACTTCTGGGCCGGCCAGGCGATCCCGCCGCCAGGGCAGTTTGTGGAGTTCGATGCGGGAGCCCACCACAACGTCGCGATTCGCGCCGATGGCACCTTGGCCTATTGGGGTTGGGACTGGGGAGGAGGGGTTCCCGCCGGCACGTTTCGGGCCGTTGCGGCCGGTTCCACGCACTCGGTCGCGGTTCGTACGGATGGGGCGCTTGTCGCTTGGGGGATCGGGCCGGGTGCCCTGAACGTACCCGCAGGCACTTTCGTGGGCGTAACCGCGGGCGGTGGATTCAGCATCGCCGTCCGCGCGGACGGCACGGCCGTAGCTTGGGGTGGCAATGGCTTCGGCACGACCTATGCCTTGCATGGGTCCTACCACGCCCTATCCGCCGGCGGGCTGCACGCCCTCGCCATCGTCCCCGCGCCCTGCGGCGTCCTTCTCCTCGCCCTCGCCGGCGCACCGCTGGCTCTCCGCCGGCGCCGATCGCCCTGATCGTGCACAGGGAATCACGCCGAGCAAGGGCCGAGGTCCGGGCCGGGCGGTGGTCGGCGGGCGGCCGGGACCCGGGCCCACTACCCTTACCCGCGCGTGATCAAGCACATCGGCATCGTCGCGGTGAGCCCCGAGGGAGCGGCGCTGTTCTACCGGCAGGTCTTCCGGCAGGGCGCCCAGGTGCTCGGTCCGGACCGCCATCTGCGCGTGAGCCTGCACAACGAGCCGCTCGAGGCCTACATCGCGGCGCTCAAGGCCGACGACTGGCACACGGTGGGGGAGCTGCTGCGCCGCTCGGCCGAGATCCTGGGCCGGTCGGGCGCGGAGTTCTGCCTCTGTCCGGACAACGCCGTGCAGCACGGGGTGCACCTGGCCGAGGCGGGCTCGCCGATCCCGTGGCTGCGCATGCCGGAACTGGTCGCCGAGGCCGTGGAGCGGGAGGGGCGGAAGGTGGTCGGGGTCATCGGCACGAGCACGGTGACCCGCGGGGCCGTCTACCAGACCCACCTCGGGCTCAAGGGCATCCAGGTGCTCATGCCCGACCCCGAGGAGGCGGAGGCCCTCGACAAGATCATCTTCGGGGAGCTGATCTTCGGGACCATCAAGGCCCGCTCGCAGCGCCGGGTCCTGGCCATCATCGATCGGCTGGCCGAGCGCGGGTGCCAGGGGGTGATCCTGGGGTGCAGCGAGGCCCCGCTGGTGGTAACGCCGGAGAACTCCTCCCTGCCCCTGTACGACGCGGCCGATCTCCTGGCCACCGGGGCCGTCCGCCGAGCAATCGCCGGATAGCGAATTGGGGGGGGTGGGGTGGGAAACCCCCTTGCGTCGGGCGGCGAATATGGGTAGGATGAGGAGCAGCGCTGCGCTCCCGGACCCGGGGTCCGAGGGCGACCGGCGCGGGAGGACAGCACCGAACGATCGGCGGGCCCGTCCCGTCGATCGACCTCTGGACGCCAGAGCCCCGCTTCGGTTATCCTCCACAACGCGTTCGGGAGCAAGTGTTTGCCCCCGATCGCGCTCGTCCTGGCCGGAAACGAGGAGCGGTCCCGCCGGACCGGTCCGGCCGCAGCCCAGGGATGCCAGCCGCCGTGTGCCGCGGAACATGTCACGTGGATACCGTCCGCCGCCCGGTCGCGCACCGGATGAGTTCTTCCGTGGAGCGCCCCGGTCGCCGGGGGGGCCTCCGCCGCCCGGACCCTTGCCGAATCGAACATGGAGAGTGCCATGAACGCACGCGATGATCGCCCGAGCCGCCGCCTCGCGTCCAGCCCCGTGGTCCAGCTTCTCCGTCGCGTGGGTCGGGCCGGCCGGCCCAGCCGGGTCCCCGGCCGGGCTGCGCTGAGCGAGTCGCTCGAGCCGCGGGTGCTCCTGGCGGTCGACCACCCGAGCTTCAGCCAGGTCTTCAACACGCCCACGCCCGCCGCGGTGACGGCGATCGTGCTCGACGGGGGCGGCGCCGGGTCGGTGAGCGGTGTGGTGAACTTCGCGCTGGACAACGACATCGTGCGCTTCACGGCGCCGGCCGACGACTTCGTGACGGTCTGGGCGGACACGATCAACGAGGAGACGGGCGTCAGCGTCCTCAACTCCCGGGTCGAGGTCTACACGCGCTCGGGCCCGAACAACACGCCGACGCTGGTCGGCTCGGGGGCGGGCAACGACAGCCTCACGGGCGGGGTGAACACCGACGGGTGGTTCGGCTTCGTGGCCACCGCCGGGCAGGAGTACTTCATCCGCATCCGGAGCGACGCCACGGCCGGCTCGACCGCCACCGGGGCGTACGTCGCCCGGGTGGACGCCATCACGAGCGCGCTCGACGGGCCGATCAGCTCCAGCACCGGCGAGGCCACCGCCAGCGGCGAGATCACCCTCGCGGGGTCGGACATCGTCTATCGCGTGGACACCCTGACCGAGGAGTGGTTCAACAGCGTGGCGACGGCCAACGGCACCGCCGACGACGTGGACTTCGACTCGCGTCTGGACGTCTACGACTCCACCGGCCAGCGGATCCGGCAGGACAGCGAGAGCGGGCGCCTGTCGAACGCCTTCCTGGTCTTCGGCTCGGCGGCCGACGCCACGTTCTTCGTGCGCGTGCGCAGCGACAACTTCTCCCCGACGCAGAACGTCGCCCTGGGCGAGTTCGTCCTCGTGCTGGACCTCTCCGCCGCCGAGATCGAGATGGACCCGGTCACGCGGCGCGGCTCGGACGGCGGCGCGGCCGGCGGGCAGATCTCCACGCTCGCCCGGTTCCGGTCCGAGGGCACCGGTCTGGGGATCATCACCCTGATCCAGGTGGGCCTGATCCCCATCCCCGACCCCAACCTGCGGATCTACAACGGCCAGGGCGCGCTGATCGGCTTCAACGACGACTACGCGGGCGTCAACTCGCAGGTCGAGATCCAACTGACCGGCGGGGTGGACTACTTCGTCGTCGTGGAGGACTTCGACGACGCCGGGACGGGCACGTACGCCCTGTACGTCGAGTCCAACCACACCTTCAACCCCACCATCCCGTGGGACGATCACCAGACCACGCCGGACCTCGGCGCGGGGGCCCCGGCCTTCGGCACGCCCGAGTACCGCGATATCCGGCGCCTCTTCGAGCAGGCCACGCCGATGGTCTGGGGCAACCCGTTCTACTACCTCGATCCGGCGGGCAACCCGCTGGGCGATCGGGCGGCGGTGGTCCAGGCCCTCGGCACCGGGCGCATCCACACCGCGGGCGACACCGACCTCTTCCAGTTCATCCCGCCCATCGACATGCTCGGCAACTACCAGGGGGACAACGACGACGCGGGCACCTCGCTCTACGCGGGCGGGGCGTTCACCGAGGCGGGCACGCTCAACTCCGGCTCGCAGAACCGCACCAACCGGGTCGCCGCCTGGGACGCCGGCAACTGGTGGCCGGCGCGGCGCGGCCTGGACGGGCCCGTCTACGCCATGGCGGTCTTCGACGAGGACCTCGAGGGACCCCTGCCGCCGTCGCTCTTTGTCACGGGCGACTTCCTCTACGCGGGCAACACCGACAATCCGAACGACGACATCTTCGTGAACCACCTGGCGCGCTTCGCCTTCGACGAGCTCGAGGGCGACTACCTGTGGTCCGCCGTGGGGAACGGGCTGCCCGACGTGGGGCGAGCGCTCTTCGTCTTTGACGGGGACGACCCGGACGAGGGCGGTCCGGCCGAGGACCCGGATCCGATGCTCTACATGGGCGGCGATTTCGCCCAGCTCTTCACCTGGGACGGCCAGGCCCGCGCCACCGTCACGACGCACAACGGCGCGATCTACGCGATGTCCAACGTGGACCTGCCCGATCCCGACGGGAACGGACCGCTCGAGGACCCGCCGATCGCGCTCATCGTCGGCGGAGAGTTCACCACCATCGGCGGCGCCGCGCGGAACAACATCGCGTCGTGGATCGGCGCCGGCCAGCCCTGGACCGCGCTCCTCGAGGCCGGCCAGGCCACCAACGGCACGGACGGACCGGTCTACGCCCTCGCCCATTTCGACCCGGACGGCTCCGGCACCGACTTCACGGACCAGCTCCTCATCGGTGGCGACTTCGACGCGGGCGGCACCACCAACTCGCCGAACTTCATCGGGTGGATCGACCCGGGCCTGGGCACCGGGCCCGAGTGGCAGCCCACGGGCGGGACCGACGGGCCGGTGTACGCGACCGTGTTCTACGACATCGGCCTGGCCGCGGGCGACGATCCCATCCCCGGCATCGCGGTCGGCGGGGACTTCGCCGCGCCGGGGGAGAACATCGCCCTGTGGGACGGCGGCGCCCTGGCCCCGCTCGACGTGGGCGGGACCGACGGGCCCGTCTACAGCCTGGCCGTGATGACCGACGACGATGTGGGCGTGGGCGATCTGCCCGTGCTCTATCTCGGTGGCAGCTTCACGATGTTCGGCGGGGTGGACGCGATCAACACCGCCAAGTACGAGTTCGACCCGGTCTTCGGGGTCTTCTTCGCCGATGCGCTGGGCTGGGGCCCGAACGACACCGTCTACGCCCTGGCG
Organism: uncultured Phycisphaeraceae bacterium; assembly: GCA_964459825.1. Classification (GTDB taxonomy): domain Bacteria; phylum Planctomycetota; class Phycisphaerae; order Phycisphaerales; family UBA1924; genus CAYWOF01. The sequence continues at coordinate 8,972 of CAYWOF010000028.1, forward strand.
GAGTTCGACGACGGCAACCCGCTGCTGTGGGACCGCAACGACCGGCCCTCGACCCGGCCCCAGATCGTGGTGCAGGGCGTGGACGGGTCGTTCCTCAACACCTTCACGCGCATCTACGACTCCAACTTCAACCTGATCTACGAGAACGAGACCATCGCCCCGCCCTTCCCCGACCCCTCGGGCAGCCTCGATCCCTCGCTGACGATCGCCGACCTGGGCGAGCTGGAGGGCCCGCCGCTCTGGGGCGGAGAGGTCTACTACATCGAGATCTCCGGCACGGGCACGGGTCGGTACCAGATCGACATGACGCTCGACGCGTTCATGCCGGACCACAAGAACTCGACGATGAACGAGCCGCCCGAGGGCGGCGACTGGGGCAACGCGGTCGAGATCAGCATCCCCGTGGCCACGGGCGACGCGCGCAACTTCCTGACGCCCGTCAACGCGGCGCACTTCGTGCGCCCGTTCGTCCCGACGGGGTCCGAGCACACCATCGTCGATCTCTCCGAGCTCGGGGCGATCGAGACCTGGAGCGACCAGGACCTCTTCTTCTTCCGCGCGCCATCGGACGGCACGGCGGAGATCCGCCTCGTCACCACGCAGATCGGCGATGAGTTCGTCGAGATCATCGACGGCGCGGTGGACACGCAGGAGACCTCCACCCTCAACAGCCCGCTCGACGGCCTCATCCGCATCTTCAACAACGACTTCGAGCAGATCGCCCTGGCCGACGACAGCCCGGTCGTCACGGGCGAGATGGACGCGACGTACGTCGGCTCCTTCACCGATCGCAACTTCCGGCGTCACGACCCGCGCGTGGTGTTCAACGTCCTGGCGGGCGAGGTGTACTTCGTCCAGATCGAGGGCGCCCAGGCGGCGGCGATCGCGGCCGGCCAGCAGAGCGAGGTCGACTGGCGCCGTGTCACCGGCGGCTACGAGCTCCTCATCAACACGATGCCCAACCTGTCCTTCGACGACGACCACGAGGACACCAACGGCAACCAGGCCACCGTGATCCCGATCGACGAGGACCTGGCCAGCGCCGGGAACGGCACGGGCTCGGTGCGGGGCGTGATCGACCACACCAACTTCAACCCCGCGGACCAGGACCTCTTCGCCTTCATCGCGCCGGGCGACGGCGTGGCCCAGATCACCGTCACGCCCGATCCGGGCGCGTCGCTGGGGGCGATCGTGCAGGTCTTCGACGAGGGCCTCAACCTGGTGGGCCAGGGCACCGCCGGCGGGGTCGAGCCCGTCACGGTGGAGGTCATCGCCGACCAGGGCGCCAAGTTCATCGTCCTCGTCGGCGCGCTCAACGCCTCGGAGGGCGCCTACACGCTCTCGGTCAGCGACATCCCCTACGTGGACGACCACGGCGGCTGGCCCAAGTGGACCGACGCCACGGAGATCCCGGTCGGCACCTACGACTACGACGGGCTGGCCGAGGTGGACGGCTCGATCGAGACGCCCGGCGACGTGGACATCTTCAGGTTCCGCGCCACCACGTGGGATCTCGCCCGCTTCTCGGTCGCCGGCGCGGGCACGCTGGCCCCCACCCTGCGGGTGTACGAGGTCAGCGTGGACCTGGTGGGCAACCCGATCCTGCTGACCATCGGCTCGGGCGGCAACGTCCTCAACGTCCCGCTCACCAGCCCCGACCGCACCACGCCCATCACCGGGTCCACGTACAACTACTACTACGTGGTGGTCCAGGCGTCCGATCCGGACAACGGCGCGGGGACCTACACCCTCACCATCGAGACCGAGGCCACCGACGACCACCCGGACGCGACGCAGTACGAGGTCGCGACGGGCATCACGATCGACTCGCTGACGGGCCTGGGCGCCGACGCGGGCGAGCTCGAGGTGCAGGCGGACAGCCAGGTGCCGGCGGACACCGACCTGTTCCGCTTCACCTCTCCGGCCCAGGGCCAGGCCGTCGTCCGCGTGACCAGCCCCTCGGACAGCACGCTGCGCCCGCGCGTCCGCATCTTCGACCAGGACCTGAACCCCGTCGCCGACATCGTCTCCGGGTTCTTCACGCGCACGGGCGCGGACGTCTCGGTCTCGACGGCGCAGTTCACCTTCTTCGCCCTGCGCAACCAGGTCTACTACATCCAGGTCGAGGGCGTCGTCGGCGGCGTGGTCAAGACCACGGAAACGGGCGGCTACACCGTGGGCGTCACGGCGCCGACCCTGGACGACCACGCCAACGAGAACGAGTTCCCCTTCGCCAGCGAGATCGTCCTCTCGGGCATCACCGGCGACGGCGTCGGGACGGGCGTGCTCGAGACCGATCCGGACAACGACCTCTTCACCTTCACCCGCGTGGCCGTGGGCGACATCCGCGTGTCGATCTCGACGCCCGCCAGCCAGTTCACGCCCGTCGTCCGGTTCTTCGACGGCACGACGGCCGAGATCGGCGCGGCCGTCACGGACGGCGGGGCCGGCGACGAGGACGGCGTGCTCAACGGCACGGTCGTCCGCACCCTGGCCCAGGGCGGCATCGGCGACCGCTTCTACGTGCTGGTCGACGACGTCTCGCTCCTCTTCTCGACCGGCGGGTACACGGTCACCCTCGACGGGCCCGAGCCGATCCACGACCCGAGCGACGACCACGCCGACATCGGCGAGTTCAACGACGCCACGCTCATCTTCCTGAGCGCCCTGACGGGCGACGGGGGCGACACGGGCGGGATCCAGTTCGCCGGCGACACCGACATCTTCACGTTCACCAGCCTGGCCGGCGGGCGCGCGTTCGTGCAGGTCGTCACCCCGGCGGGGCAGGCCCTCGACCTCGCCGTGCGCATCTTCGACGCCACCCAGACCGAGATCGCCTTCGACTCGGCCGGCGTGCTGGGCGCCAACGCCGACGTGACGTTCGACATCGACGGGGCCAACTCGCAGTACTGGATCGTCGTCGATCCGCTCACCAGCCCCGACGTGGGGGACTACACCGTCCGCATCGACACCCAGCCCGACGTCCACTACCTCTACTTCCCCGAGGGCTTCGCGGGCCCCAACATCCGCGAGTACGTCTCGGTGGCCAACGCCAACACCTTCGACGTGACCATGACGATCCGCATCCGCTACGAGGACGGGTCGCCCGAGACGATCGTCGCCAACAACGTGGTCGTCCCCGCGGGCCGTCGCGGCGGCGCGACCATCAGCAACGCCTCCGCCACCCCGTCCTCGGGCGCCCGGATCAACACGCCCTACGCCGTCATCATCGAGTCCGACGGCCCCCTCGCCGCCACCTTCGCCCACTACGACTTCGGCATCTCCCTCGGCGAGGCCTTCACCGGCGAGACCTCCAGCACCTGGACCTTCGCCCGGGGCGAGCGCTTCCCCGGCGCCGTGCGCGACTTCCTCCTGGTCTACAACCCCAACACCACCGACTCCCGCGTCACCCTGACCGCCTGGGGCTCCGACGGCTCGAGCGTCGCGTTCTCCAAGGTCATCGGCGCGGGGATGCGCGGCGGCTGGGCCTTCAACCAGCTCACCGACCTCCCCCTCGGCTCGTTCGCCTTCAGCGTCGCCTCGGAGGCCGCCGACGGCCAGAGCGAGCACATCGGGGTGGTCGCCTCGCTGAGCCACTACGACCTCTCCAAGGGCGCCGGCTACTCGGTGCTGGGCGATCCCGACGGCGGCTCGACCGTCGGCGTGATCCCGGGCATCACCCAGGCGACCAACTCCGAGGCCGACGTCGCCTTCTTCAACAACACCGGCACGGACGCGACCGTCACCATCACCGGCAAGTACCTCACCTCCGGCCTGCCGGACATCACGCGCATCCTCGTGGTTCCGGCCCACACGGGCGTCCGGCGCTCGGGCGCCGACCTCGGCCTGGTCAACAACCTGCCCATCGCGCTGCACTACGTCTCCGACCAGGCCATCACGGTGATGGCCGCCGAGCGCAAGTTCAACGATGCCAACGCGACCCACGCCAACACCCGCGCCGGGCGCGAGTTCTTCTTCGGCGACGGGTTCATCAGCGTCCCGCGCGCCGGCACGCAGTACTTCGAGGATCTTTACTTCTACAACCCGGACCAGGGCCAGATCAGCGTCACCGTCACCATCTACTTCAGCAACGGCGACCAGGCCTCCACCGATGTCGACGTCGGCGCGCAGGACTTCTCCACCCTGGCGCTGCACGACCTCGACCTGATCCTCGACCGCGGCGGGCCGCAGTTCTTCTCCATCGGGCTCACCTCCGCCAGCCCCTTCGCCGCCACCATGACCCACTACGACCTCTTCCTCGACGGCGGGTGGGGCACCAAGGGCGCCCCGGTCGGCCTGCTCACGCCGCTCTTCGAGATCGAGGACGGCATCGGCGGGTGATCGAGGCGGACGCGATACTTCCAGGGCCCGGGCCTCGCGCCCGGGCCTTTTTCTGCGCTCGATCGGCTAGGCGGCGCTTCAGTCGACCGGGTGGCCCTTGGCCCGCCACTCCGAGAGCCCGCCCGCGAACAGGCGAACGCCCTCATACCCCAGCCGGAGGAGCCGCTTGGTCATCCCACTCGCCGCCGCGCTCCCCGGGTCATCGCCGTAGACGATCAGGTGCGAGTGGCGCGCGATGGCGGGGTCGAGCGCCGTCTGGTCCAGCGGCATCTCCGGGGTTTGGATGTTCCTCGCCCCCGGGATGTGCCCGGCGGCGAACGCGCTGGGCGGACGCGGATCGATCAGGAGCAGCCGGTCCCGGGTGCCGGCCTGGTCCTGCATCCACAGGTCGTGCACCTCGTCGACCCCGACATAGACGATGTCCTTGTCCGTGATCTCGTTGCCGCACCCGGTCCCCAGGATCGACCCGGCCGAGGCGAGAATGGCAAACGAAAAACGAACCAGAGGAATCCGCAACATCGCGTTCATGCCGGGAATATACCCGTTCGGCGTGCGTTTATCCCGGGATCGAGGGGATGGCTGCGCGCCCTACGATGGTCGAGCACGGAGGAAGGATGACGCCGAGCCCGCTGGGAACCCTGTTGGCCATCGCCGCGTCGGTGTGCACCGCTTCGGCGCGCGCCCAGGATGATCCCGCGCACGCGCGGGTCCGGCTGGTCTCGGAGTGGACCGAGCTGGCCCCGGGCAAGGAGAACTGGCTGGGGCTGGCCTTCGAGATCGACCCCGGCTGGCACGTGTACTGGAACGGCCTGAACGACACGGGCATGCCGATCGAGGCGAAGCTGACGCTCCCCGAGGGGTGGACGGCCGGCGAGATCCAGTGGCCGGCCCCCAGGCGGCTGGTCTCCCCCGGGCCGCTCCTGGACCACGTGTACGAGGACAAGGTGACATTGCTGGTGCCGGTGACGGTGCCGGCGGACGCCAAGGGGGGCGAGAGGTTCGAGATCGCGGCGGACCTGGAGTGGCTGGTCTGCAAGACGGCGTGCGTGCTGGAGTCGGCGCGGGTGGCGATCACGCTGCCGGTGGCGGCACCGGAGAAGACCCCGACCAGCTCGGCCGACGCCGGGCGGATCGCCCAGACCCGGGAGCGGCTGCCTCGCGCCCTTCCAGGGGCCGGCTCGCCTGGGGGCTCGCGCGAGGGGTCTCCGGCGACCGGCGCGGGCGTGGTCGTCGCCTGGAAGCAGAACGACCTCACCATCACGTCGAAAGGTGCGACCGGCCTGGCGTTCTACCCCGGCGCCAAGTGCACACCCTTGGTGGACGCCGTGGGCGACGCCGAGGTCAAGTCGGGAGCCATGACGCTGCGATTCCAACCTCCGGTCGGCCATGGGGCACTGGCCGAGGGCGTGCTCGAGATCCGCGAGGGTCCCGAGCGCAAGGCCGCCCGGTGGTACCGCGTGAGGAGCTTCAGCGGTTTCATGCCCAAGGGCGGGGAGAGCGGTCAGTAGCGAGGTGAACGGCCCGGCAGGCTCCGCGGGGAGCGCCGGGCTCGAGTCCGGTTCCGAGGCAACACACGGCCCGACGCGTGGATCGGGCGATGGGAACGAAAAGGAGATTCGGCATGACAAGCGTGATCCGGCGTTCGATCCTGGGCGTTCTGGTCGGCGGCGCGGTGCTGGGCGCGGCCCTGACGGCCACGGCCCGCCCCGATGGCGAGAAGCAGGAGGCCAAGAAGGCCGCGAAGGTCGGCGAGGCCGCTCCGGCCATCGTCCTGAAGGACCAGGACGGCAAGGAGTTCAAGCTGGCCGACGCCAAGGGCAAGGTCGTCGTGCTCGAGTGGTTCAACCCCGAGTGCCCGGTCGTCGTCATGCACTACAAGGCCGAGACGATGAAGAACACCCAGGCGGCCTTCAAGGGCAAGGACGTCGTCTGGTACGCCGTCGCGACCGGCAGCACGGCCGACAACGTCGAGGGGATCAAGGACGCCCGCGCCGACTGGAAGATGGACCAGAACGTCCTGCTCGACACCACCGGCGAGATCGGCAAGGCGTACGGCGCCAAGACCACGCCGCACATGTTCGTGATCAACGCCGAGGGCGTGCTGGCCTACGCCGGCGCCATCGACAACGGCAGCCCGCGCGCGGTCGGCGACAAGAACTACGTCAAGCAGGCCGTCCAGCAGGTCCTGGCCGGCGAGACCGTCACCGAGCCCGAGACCAAGGCCTACGGCTGCGGCGTTCACTACCAGCCGGTCGGGCAGTT
>CAYWOF010000029.1:0-12562 GCA_964459825.1 uncultured Phycisphaeraceae bacterium
GCGCGCCCTCGTCGAGCACGCCCTCGCAGAGGGCGCCGCCGGCGACGTCGAGCAGGAGGGCCGCGCCCCGGGCCGCCGCCTCGTCGAGCGTGCGCGGGTCGACGAGTCGCTCGAAGCGGTGGCTGGCGTCGGTGCGGATGGCGTGGCGCCGGGCGGCGCGGCGCACCGCCAGCGGGTTCCAGGTGGCGACTTCCAGCAGCACGTCGCGCGTCGCGGGGGTCACCTCCGATTCGGCCCCGCCGATGACCCCCGCGAGGGACTGGGCCCGCTGGGCGTCCGCGACCACGACCTCGTCGCCGGCGAGCGTTCGCCGCTTGCCGTCGAGCGTGGTGAGCGCCTCTCCCTGGCGCGCCAGGCGGACGATGAGCCGACGCCCCGCGAGCCGGTCGAGGTCGAAGACGTGCGCGGGCTGTCCGTGCTCGAAGTTCAGGAAGTTCGTGACGTCCACCACGTTGTTGATGGAGCGCTGACCGACGCTCTCGAGGGCCCTGACAAGCCAGGCCGGGCTGGGCCCGATGCGCACGGCGCGCACCACGCGCGCGGTGAAGCGGGGACACAGGTCCGGGACGGTGTTCTCCAAAGCCGCGGCGCGCGCGACGGGCTCGCCGCCCCCGGGCAGGGTCGAAGCGGGCGGGCGGAAGCGGCGGCCGGTCGCGGCGGCGATCTCGCGCGCCAGGCCGAGGTGGGACAGGCAGTCGCCGCGGTTGCTCGTCACCTCGATCTCGAGCCGGGCGTCGCCATCGGGGAGCGGTTCGCGCGAGTCGATGGGGAATGCCGCGTGCGTGAGGATGTGCTCGGCCGACTCGGGCGTGAGATCGCCGGGGTCCAGGTACTGGTTGAGCCAGTGGACGCTCGCCTTCATGGGGGAGAGGATAGGGGATGGAGAACCGGGTCTCGGGGGTCGGGGGCCCGGTTTCGGGGGACGGGCACGTGCGCGAGGGGGGCCCGGTTGGGCGAGGGGCCGCCGCCCCGACCAATCCGCGATCGGTACCATGCGGTGCATGGCCGATCGAGGGTGGATCGCGGGGCTGGTCGGGCTGGTTTTGGCGGGGTGCGCGGGCGCGCCCGATCCGATGCTCGCCGAGGATCGGCCCGCCGACTTCTCGCTGGCGGCCACGGTCTACCGCCCCGCCGCTTGGCGTCCGGATGACACGGTGCTTCCCCGGGCCCTGCGCCCCGCGCGCTACATCGTCGAGCCGGACGGCTCGCTCCACGCGGCGATCGGGGCCGGCTCGAACATCACCCGCTACCCGCCGACGACGCGCCGGCTCGACCCCCGGGACATGGACCTCCTTTGGCGCCTGACGCGTGAGTCGGGCCTGCTCGAGGCCCGCACGGCCCAGCGATTCGCGGGGGGCCTGGAGGCCGGCCCGGCGCCGGGCACCATCCGCGGCGTGTTCGAGATCTCCCTCGACGGGCGCTGGGCCACGCTCGTCGTGCCGCTCGATCGATCCGATCTCGAGACCATCTCGGCCGAGCGCCTGGTGGACCACCTCGCCGGGCTGGCCTGGATACCCGACGGGGGCTGACGCGATATCCACGGCCCGGGCCGGGGGTGCGGGCGGTCGGACCTATGGTGTCGCATGGGCGAGGTCATCGTCGGCATCGACCTGGGCACGACCAACAGCCTCGTGGCGGTGTGCGACGATCGCGGCCCGCGGGTCATCCCCGATGCGCAGGGGCGGGCGCTCCTGCCCAGCGTGGTCCGGTACGAGCCGCGCCCCGTGGTGGGCTTCGAGGCGCGCGAGCACGCGACGGAGTTCCCCCTCACCACCATCGCCAGCGTCAAGCGGTTGATGGGCCGCTCGAAGGCCGACGCCGCGGGCGACCTGCCGTTCCTGTCCTACCACGTCGTCGAGGGAGCGCACAACACCGCGCGCGTCGAGCTGCCGCCGGAGGTGGGGGGCGTGGTCTCGCCGCAGGAGGTCTCGGCGGTCATCCTACGGGCGCTCCGGGACCGGGCGAGCGCCGCGCTGGGTGTGGAGGTGCGCAAGGCGGTGATCACGGTCCCCGCCTACTTCAACGATGCCCAGCGCCAGGCGACGCGGGACGCGGGGCGGCTGGCGGGCCTGGAGGTGGTGCGGATCGTCAACGAGCCGACGGCGGCGGCGCTGGCGTACGGGATCGGCGTCCACGGTGGCACCGAACCCGCGAAGCGCCGGGCCGGTGGCACGGGGACCATCGCGGTCTTCGACCTCGGCGGGGGAACGTTCGACGTCTCGATCCTCCGCGTGATCCCCGGCGAGGGCGAGGGCGGGTCCTCGTACTTCCAGGTCCTGTCCACGGCCGGCGACACACGCCTCGGGGGGGACGATGTGGACCACCTGCTCGTCGAGCGGTTCGCGGGCGAGATCGCGCTCGAGGTCGCCCGCGCCGGCGCGAGCCCGCCCGAGCTCTCCCCCGGGGCGCGTCAGGCTCTGCGGGACGCGGCCGAGCGGACCAAGTGCGAGCTCTCGGAGCGTGAGGCGGCGACGGTGCGCGTGCGGGCCGACCACGTGCAGTTCGAGCGGGTGGTGACGCGCGCCGAGCTGGAGGCGCTCATCGAGCCGTGGGTGGCGCGGGCGATCGCGTGCTGCGAGCGGGCCCTGCGCGACGCGCGCCGGCAGCTCGAGCGTGACGGGCCGGGGCGCGGGGACGCCTCCGACCCCCGGCGCGCCATCGACGCGGTCGTCATGGTCGGGGGCTCGACGCGGATCCCGCTCGTGCGTCGGCGCGTGGGGGAGTTCTTCGGCCTCACGCCGTACACCGCGCTCGACCCGGACCAGGTCGTGGCGCTCGGCGCCGCGGTGCAGGCGGCGATCCTCTCGGGCACGGTCACCGACGCCCTGCTGCTGGACGTCATCCCCCTCTCGCTGGGCCTGGAGACGATGGGCGGCGCGGTGGCGAAGCTGATCTTCCGCAACTCGACCGTTCCCGCGCGGGCCACCGAGATGTTCTCGACCAGCGTGGACGGGCAGACCTCCATCAAGCTCGCCGTCTACCAGGGCGAGCGGGAGATGGCGGCCGACTGCCGGCGCCTGGGCGAGTTCCACCTGCGCGGCCTGCCGCCCATGCCCGCGGGCGTCCCTCAGGTCGAAGTCGAGTTCCTCGTGGACGCCAGCGGCGTGCTCCAGGTCTCGGCCCACGAGCGCCGCTCCGGGCGCCGGGCCGAGCTCCAGGTCGTACCCAACCACGGCCTGACCCGGGAGGAGGTCGAGCGCATGGAGGCCGAGAGCCTCGCGCACGCGCGCGAGGACATGACCCGTCACCGCGTGGTGGACCTCGTCGTCAACGCACGCCTCGACCTCAAGTGGATCGGCGAGCGATTGGAGCGGTTCCGCGACCGGCTCGAGCCGGAGTACGCGGCCGACCTGCTGGGGCAGATCGCGGATCTGAGATCGCTGGTCGCCGCCGCCGATGCGGACTGGCGCGGCGTCGATCCGGATGCCTTCCTCGCGGCCAAGAACCGGCTGGACCAGTCGAGCATCCGGCTGCAGGAGGTGTCGATCGCCCAGTCGCTCAAGGAGGAGCTGTCAGCGCGTCAGAACCCGAGCGGCTAGGTTCAGACATCACCGCAGGATTGGCGGTATTTCCTTGCCTTTGCCGCGTGGGGCGCTCAAAATAGGACCTTCTGGTGGGCTGGGGATGCAGATGCCGCTTTCTCTGCTGCGCCCGTGGTGGTCTCTCGCACTGGGCACCGCTTTCTGCGCGCCCGCGCTGGGTCAGGGTGTTCCTCCCAGCTACGGCCACGACTTCCTGACCATCGGCGCGCCGGGCAATCGCAACGCGAACGCCCGGAGGCGCCGTGGCTCTACCAGTTCTGCAGCCCGCCATACCTCGCAGGCGCCGTGGACTTCGAGTACCGCACCACGCCAACCGAGGTCACGGTCGGGCAGCGGTTCGGGGTCGTCTAGGCTTGCCCGCCCACCACACCGGCCCGCCTGATGCGGCCGGCCAGCTAGCTAGAATCCGCATGGAACTTCACGGCGGGCCACAGGGCCGCCGAGCCGTGGCTGGAGGAAGAGATGGGTTTCTGGCACACCGGGTACATGGAGTTTCACGAGCCGGTCGGCCTCGGCGATTGCGTTACCGACGTACCGGCGCCGCTTTTCGCGTGCCCGCAGTGCAACTGTGTCTTTACCGATTGCGACGACCTCCGGAGGCACCGGTTCGGAGCGCACCCGGTTCTCAGGCCGCTCTTGTTCGTCCGTGGCGTTGAAGTGGGCAGTGCCCCGCTGCGATTGACACGCCCCCTGAGGTCCGCGGATGTTCAGACGATGCACGCGACCACCGCCGTGGTGAACGGTCGCGCTCTCTCACCGGAGAAGGTGGCGGCGACGCTTGCGGCCTTCAAGTCCTCGGTTGTGGAGATACGGCTGGAAGGCGCAGCTTCGGCGGAGTTCAAGCTCAAGTTCGAAATCGCCACGGAGTCCGACTTGGCGGGAGTGGAACGCTGCTTTGCCGAGGCTGCACGCCGCGGTCGGCTTGACCGTCGTGCCGTTGAGGCCTTCATCGACTCTGCCAGGCCGTACGGCTCGGCGATTGCGTACTGCGACGGCATCTGCGAGTACCTGTTCGGTGTGCTCGCCAAGGAGCGCAACACGAGTTCCGCTCTCCCGTTCGCCGACCACCGCGAGAAGTTCAACCGAGCCGCTGAGGTGCTCCGCGACGTCGACCGGCCGCTCGCCCGACAGATCCTCGCACTTGTGGCGTTCAATCTGAACCATTTCTCGCTGGCCGCCTCGCTGGCTCCTGCCACGCGCGTCGCCGCGGCCAGCAAGAAGTACCTCGCGTGGAGCTCCTCCCGACCCGCGCCTTCATGTGACCGCGAGGGGCTCGACCAGTCCGATTCGCGCCTTACGGACCTTGACACCGAGACCATCATCCGGTGGTCCCTGCTTCCGCTCGGCGCCGTTGGAGAACACCGGGACGAGCTGGAGCAAGCGCTCCAGCGCGATATTTCCGAATTCGACCGGGCTAAGGTGCGGTTGCTTCTGACCGAGTACCTTCTCAATGTCCGCGACTTCCCCAAGGCGAAGTTGCACGCCCGTGAGCTCTGGAACAATCCCGCCTTCGGACCGTGGGCGGAGGTGGTCCTGTCCCGCGAGTCCTGAGGCCCGCATGCCAGAATCTCCTGCGACTCAAGCGCGACCCCCGAGTAACGACGCGGCTACGCAAGCCGGATCGCGCGAGCAAGCGCCGCCACCAGCCAGCGAGCAGAGCGCGGGGATGGCACGCAATGGGCCTGCCGGCCGCAATACGTCCCGGCCTGCAGCGCCGGCACCGCGACCCAAGGTTCCGGAGAACCTGGCGGCGTTCGTGGCGTACGCATACTCGCGCAAGGGGCAGCGTGTCGCGCTCAAGAAGCAGACGATTGCTTCGATCGGAGAGGGGCCGCCCCCCGCGGATAACTTCAAGTCCCAGATCGAACAGTGGTCACGCGGGGATGTGTTGCTCGCGGTTCCGCGGCAACTACTCCTGGCGGCCATGGCGCACCGCAGCGCAACCAAGGTATGGTCGATGCTCCTTGATGTCTGCCTGACAGCCCTGCGCGCGCACCCTGCTTCGGCCGACCTCGCCGCCCACCTGCTTTCGCCCTCGAGCGACGATGAGTGCGACAGCGTTCTCGAACAGGCCGCCACGGCCAATCTGGGCCACCTGCTCGACTCCGGGACTGGCAAGCCCTTCGTAACTGCGAGGGCGAACGCCCTGCGATCCAACCTCGTCCACACGGCCGTGACGTGGCTTGTCGCAGCAAGGGGGTGGAAGCCGAAACTCGCCATCGCATCTCTCCACAGGCATGCTTGGCGAGGCGGCAGCGCCGGCAGCTCCGTTCCCGAGATACTGCGGGCTTTGGCGGAAGTCAAGGACCCGGCCCCGCTTCTCGCGGTGGCCTCTGCGTTCGTCGAGGACGCCCAGCAGCAGCGGAGGTTTGCCGAGGACGCCCAGGCCCGGGAGGGTGCGGCGCTCGTCCGCCTGAAAGAGCTGGAGGCGCACGTGAGCGAACTCGCCGCGAAGCTCGCCGAGCAGCGTGCGGCGTACGGCGCGCTCACGGAGCGGCTGGCGACCGAACAGCGCGAACATCAGAACACCCTGAGCCACCTGAAGGACGATTACGAGCGCCTCCGCTCCCGCATCCTAAGGCGGTTGACGCGGGAGCTGGAACTGCTGGATGAGGGCATGCTGGCGCTGCGTCGAGACCCTCCCAAGGTACACGTCATGGCCGACCACGGCGACCGGGCAATCGCCGGCCTGCGAGACGAGATCCGGGCCTTGCAATCGGAGGACTCCGCATGAGTGTCGTTGGGTTCGATTTCGGGACTACCAACAGCCTCGTCTCGTTCGTCCGGGGCGGTCGGGTGATCAACTTTTTTGACGACCACGGCCTCCCGACTCCATCCGTGGTCTGCTACGAGGCGGGGCAGGTCATCACCGGCCGCGCCGCCAAGGAGCGCCTGGCTACGGCAGGCCTCGGAGTCTACGGCAACGTGGTACGCTCGCCCAAGGTACTTCTGGGAAACGAGAGTGTCTTCGTCGACGGAGTAGAGCGGAGCGCGACAGATATCGTGGCGGATTTTCTGAAGGCCGTTCGGAAAGACGCCACCTCTAAACCAGCGCGAGGGTTGAAGGACCTTGATGCCGCCGTCGTCACGATCCCCGTGAACTTTGACGGCCCCCGCCGCGTCGCCCTGCGCGATGCATTCCGTATGGCGGGTATCCGCATTGTGCAGTTCGTCCACGAGCCGCTCGCCGCCCTCTACGGGCACATGCGTGCGGCCGATGACCAGAAGGAGTCGCTCCGCCGGTTCGACCGGCAGCTCGTCCTGGTGTTTGACTGGGGCGGGGGGACGCTCGACCTGACACTCTGCCGAGTCGAGGGCGGGATGCTGCTCCAGGTTGCGAACGACGGCACCGACGAGGTCGGCGGAGACGTGTTCGACAACGCCCTGCGCAACGAGGTGCTCCGCCGCGTCCGCGCCGAGCGGGGCCTCGGTGAGTCCGTGCACCCGCAACCTGATGCGCACGCGCGCCTGCTCCACCGGTGCGAGCGTGCAAAGATCGACCTTTCCGGCCGCGACCGCGTCCAGGTATACGTGGACCACTTCTTCCGCGGCATTGAGAACGACTCGCTGGACCTGCCGCTCACGCGCGACGACTTGGAGCGGATTGTCGGCCCGCTAGTGGACGCCGGCGTGGCCCGGATCCGGACCCTACTCGAAGCGGCTCAGGTGTCGCCGCCGCAGGTGGCGCTATGCCTCGCGACCGGCGGAATGGTGAACATGCCGATGATCCGGTCCCGTCTGCACGAGCTCTTCGGCGCGAGCCGCGTGCACTTCGCTTCGAGCGGGGGCGCCGCGATCGCCGAGGGGGCGGCGTGGATCGCGCACGACCGTGCCGGGCTCCGGCTGGCCAAGAGCGTGGAGCTGCAGCTGGCCCGCAACTCTCACCTGCCGTTGGTGAAGTGCGGGACCCCGATGCCGATGGAGGGCGAAGTTTGCCAGGACCAGTGGGGGCTGTACTGCGTTGATCCGCGCGACGGCTTTGCGAAGATGCAGCTGCTCTCGCCGGTGCGGCCCGGCCCGCGGGCCATGCCCAACGACCACCGGAACGTACTGGGAGCAATGACCATTCGCGTGCATCCCGATGCGCGCCCCTTCCTCGAGCGCATAGAGCTCAGCGTTGAGATCGATGATGACCTCATCTTGTCTGCGAGGGCTCGTTCTACGATGGAGGGCGACACGGACACGATCGAGGTCCACAACCTGGAGTTCGCTGTCCCGCTGGGTGGAACCGAGTCGAAGCCAGGCACAGAGCCGGCGAGAGGGTCCAAGGACGGTGAATTGAACGATGCGGAGACGCCGCCACGTCCCCCGACCGAGAAGGGCGCGGTCACGATTCGCGCCAACGTGGCGGACGAGATACTCCATTCCTTGGTTCCCGGCGAGCTCTGGTACAAGCACCATCCGGAGGAGTTCGACACGCGGCGGGAACCTCCCCGCATTCAGGTTGAGGAACGCCTCTACTACGAGCCATGCGGACGTTGCGGGCGTCCCATCAACGACCCGCTGTGCCGGTGCGGTTTGAGTCGCGCTGCGGTATAGCTTCGACGAGTTGCGTATTGCAGCCACCCAACACGCCGGTGCAGAGTTCGTTTTAGCTAACACGCGCCGAGGACGGCGGGGATCAAGCGGGATCCGCGTCAGCCTTGAAACCGCCGCACGACCAGCGTGTCGTTCTGCCCCCCGAATCCGAAGCTGTTCGACAGGCACACGTCCACGCCGCCGGCGCCGCGCAGGTCCCGGGCCTTGTTGGGCACGTAGTCGAGGTCGCACTCGGGATCGGGGTTGTTCAGGTTCATCGTCGGCGGGATCCATCCCGTCAGGATCGCCTGCACGCAGGTGATGAGCTCGACGACGCCGGCCGCGGCGATGAGGTGCCCGAGCATGCTCTTGACGCTGCTCACGGGGATGGACCGGGCCAGCGGGCCGAAGACCGCGTTGACGCCCCGGCTCTCGATGACGTCGTTCTCCTGCGTCCCCGTGCCGTGGGCGGAGATGTAGTGGACGCCCGGTCGGCCGTCGGGGCCCGGCTCGCGCGGGCTGATGCCGGCCTCGCGCAGGGCCTGGATCATCGACGCCTGCGCCCCCTTGCCGTCGGGCTGGATGTCCGTGATGCGGAACGCGTCGGCCGATGAGCCGTACCCCACGATCTCGGCCAGGGGCGTCGCGCCGCGCGCCCGCGCGTGGTCGAGCGTCTCGAGCACGAGCATGCCCGCCCCCTCGCCCATGACGAAGCCGTCGCGGGTCTGGTCGAAGGGCCGGGCCGCCGTCAGGCACGAGTCCCGCCGGCTCGAGAGGGCCGTGAGCCGGATGAACCCCGTGACGCCCAGCGGGTGGATCATCGTGTGCGACCCGCCCGCGAACATCGCGTCGGCGTCCCCGCGCCGGATGATCTCGAACGCCTCGCCGATCGCCTGCGTGCTGGCGGCGCACGCCGTCAGGCAGTTGTTGGCCGGCCCACGGCAGCCGAACGCGGCCGCGAGGTGCGCCAGGGCCATGTTGGGCTCCTGCTCGATCTCGCGGTGGGCGCTCATCGTCGCGTAGGCGGCCCGGGCCCACCGGACGGCGTCGACCGTCCGCGTCTGGGGGTTCCACGCCGCGAGGTTGGCGGCGATGTAGTTCTCGAAGTCCAGCGAGCCCTCGCCCGAGCCCAGGTAGATGCCCATCCGCGTCGGGTCGGGCGCCCGCGCGCGGTCCAGCCCGGCCTGGCGCCAGGCCTGGGCGGCGGCCCCCAGGGCGAAGCGCGTGTTGAGCCCCGCGTGGAGGTGGGGGCCGAAGTCGGCGATGAAGTCCTCGGCCCGGAAGTTCCGCACCTCGGCGGCGAAGTTGGTGGTGAACGTCGTGGCGTCGAACCGGGTGATCGGTCCCACGCCGCTCTCGCCCGCCAGCAGGCGCGACCACACCCCGGCCACGTCGTGGCCCAGGGGCGTGACCCAGCCCATGCCCGTGATGACGATGCGCCGCGTCATGGCCCGGGGGCACCCGCCGCTGCCGCGGAGCCGCTACTCCTCGCCCTCCTCCATCCCGCCCTCGTCCCCTTCCTCGCCCGCCTCGCCCTTCATGGCGTTGAGCTTGTTGGGGTTGAGGACCCGGACGAGCCCGTCCTTGAGCCGGCGCTCGCCGAAGTTGATGATCAGTCCCAGCTCCACGTCCGCCGCGCGGAGCTGCCCGCGCAGCGCGGTGCGCTCCGCGCCGCCGATCTCGCCGGTGCGCGCCATGATCTCGACGATGAAGCGGTTGTCCACGAACAGGTCCGCCGTGGTCCGCCCCACGACGCGCCCCTTGTAGGAGATCGGCAGGTCGTGGCGCTCCTTGTAGGAGACGCCCGCCGCGTCGAGCTCGCCCTTGAGGGCCGTCGTGTAGACGTCCTCCTCGTACCCCGGCCCGAGCGCCATGTGCACCTCGATGGCGCAGCCGATCACCTTGCGGCTGACCTCGGTCATGGCCGGGTCGAGCTCGGAGAGCGGCGTGCCACGGCGCTGCTGCTCGCCGTAGCCGCCCCCGCCGGGTCCGCCCCGGTCGTCGCGGCGCTGGCCGTACCCGGCGCGCCCCCGTGACTCGTACCCCCTGTCGTATCCCCGGTATTGGCCCTCGTTCATCGGTGGTCTCCCTGAAGCGATCCGTAGCCTCGAACCCGAGAGGGGCGGCCGCTACGACGCCGCCCTCAGAACGATCGCGGCATTCTGCCCGCCCAGCGCGCTGGTGGCGACCACCACGTGGCGCAGCCGGGCGTCCCTCGCGCCGGCGCGTCCGGCGTCGATCCCCGGCGCGGGCGTTCCCGCGTGGACCCGGGCGGGGAGGCGCTGCCGGTGGAGGCACACGGCCCCGACGGCCGCCGCCAGCCCCCCGCTCCCGGCCAGGCAGTCTCCGATGCCGGGGGTGAGCGTCACGAGGGGCACCGACGCTAGGCGCTCGCCGAAGACCTCGCGCAGCGCGCCCGCCTCGCGGGCGTCCATCGATCGGATGCCCGCGGCGTGGGGCACGATCGCGTCCACATCGCCCGGCCCGATGCCCGCGTCGGCCACGGCGTTTCGCAGCGCCAGCACCAGGCCATCCTCGCTCGCGCCCGCGGGCGCGCCCGACTCGGGCAGGGAGGGAATCCGCGGGGGGGTGGAGTGGGAGGCGGCGAAGCCGGCCACCTCGGCGTACACCCGAGCGCCGCGCCGGAGGGCCGCCTCACGCTCCTCGAGCACCAGGATCCCGGCGCCCTCGCCCAGGAGGCTCCCCGGCGCCTGGGCGTCGTAGGGGCGGACCACCGCGGCGCCGTCGGTCGCCTCGCCCGTGTGCGCCAGGCGCCCGGCCAGGTCCATGCGGAGGAGGCGCATGGGGTTGACCGGCGACTCGGCCCCGCCGGAGAAACAGAGGTCGGCGTCCCCCCGCTCGATGACGCGGCACGATTCGCCGAGGGAGAGCAGCCCGCTCGCCTCGGCGCACGTGATCGTGTTGGAGGGGCCCTCGGCGCCGTGGATGATCGTCACGTGGCAGGCGAGCATGTTGGGCAGGTACTTGAGCAGCCACAGCGGCGTCAGGCTGTCCATGCCGCCCCCGCCGCCCTCGGCCGTGCCCCAGGCGCGCAGGCTGAACACCGGCGGCCCGTCCGGCCGGGCCGGGTCGGGGCGGACCGCCGTCGAGAGGGCGGCCGTCAGCTCGTCGGCCTCCGCCGCGATCAGCCCGGCCCCGATCTGGCACCCCATGCGCGGGCTGGGGTAGGTCGTGGCCGCTCCCGTGGCCTCGCCCTCGCCCTCGGGGCGTGTGCCCCGCGTGACGAGGCGGGCATCCTCGACGGCGCATCGGGCGGCGGCCACGGCCAGCTCGATGTCGCGGGCCATCACCTTGACGGCCTTCCGGTAGGACTTGGGGACGTAGTCCCGGGCGGAGAAGGGCTGGGCGGGCGAGCCCACCTCGCTCGCCAGGCGGCACGGAAAGCCGCCGGCATCGAACCGGGCGATGGGGCGGAGCGCCGATCGGCCCGCCTCCAGGCCCGACCACAGGGCCTCGACGCCCACCCCGAACCCCGAAACCGCCCCCAGCCCCGTGACGACGACACGGCGGCGGTGGGGGTGGCGGGAGGGCATGGGAGGCCATTCTACGGCGGGGGTTGAGCGGGGCGCGAGCCCGAAACGCGCGACCCGCTACGCTCTGGCCCAGTTGCCCTCGAATGGAGCATCTCCCCATGATGATCCGGCGTGTGCGCCTTCTCACGCTCGCCCTGGTGCCCCTGCTGGTCGGGTGCGTCAGCGCCTACGACCCCCAGCACCCCCGCCATGCGGGCGGCTCCGAGACCGGGGTGCGGGTGCGCGGGCTCGACCGGGCCCCCGAGACGCCGGCGGGTCGCCAGCTGCGATGGTTCCTCGCGGTGCTGGCCGGGGCGGAGACAGGGCCGCTGGAAGACCGTTTCACGGCCGACTTCCTGCGCGCGGTACCGCCCCCGGCGTTCGTGGAGTTCACGGGCCGGGCTCGCGCCGAAGAGTTCGCCAACGGGCCGGTCGAGCTGGTGCGCATCGAGGAGGGCGCCACGGAAGCCGGCCTGCGGGCGATCGTGCGCGGGCGCACGTCGGGCCGGCATGCCCGGGTCACGCTGCACGTGGCCGACGACCCGGGCGGGCGCATCGCGGGTCTTCTCCTCCAGCCCGTGGTCGGGCTCGATCGCGCCGGGCTCGGCGGCTGGCCCTCGATCGACCGCGCCCTGCGCGCCCTGCCGGGCCGGGCCGCGCTGGGGGTGTACGAGGTGACCGAGGGCGACGGAACGGCCCGGCTGCGGACCATCCACGAGCTTAACGGTGGCGACCGCCTCCCGATCGGTTCGACTTTCAAGCTCTACGTGCTCGGCGCCCTCGCCGAGTCGATCGAGCGCGGCGAGGCCGGTTGGGACGACCCGCTGGCCATCCGCGACGACTGGAAGAGCCTTCCCAGCGGCACCCTCCAGGACCAGCCGGCCGGGGCCCAGTTCCCGCTGAGCCACTATGCCGAGCTGATGATCTCCATCAGCGACAACACGGCGACGGACCACCTGCTCCGGCGCG
>CAYWOF010000029.1:12572-15529 GCA_964459825.1 uncultured Phycisphaeraceae bacterium
GACCGGGTCGAGGAGTACATGGCACGCCTCCACGGGGCCCCCGACCTGAACCGGCCCTTCCTCACGACCATGGAGATGTTCCGGGTCAAGCTCTCGACCGACCGGACGCTGGCGTCCCGCTTCGGCGCGGCCGATGCGTCCGCGCGCCGGGCGATGCTCGCCGACGGCGGGGAGGTGGGCGCGGCCAGGGTGGACTTGGCGCTGGCACGGTCCTGGGCGACCCCCACGGAGATCGAACGCGTGGAGTGGTTCGCCTCGGTGGAGGAGTGCGCCCGCGCGATGGCCGAGCTCCGGGCCGCGTGGGAGCGCCCGGGCATGGCGCCCGTGCGCCAGGCCCTGACGCGCAATCCCGGGCTGGGCTTCGACGGCGCGCGATGGCCCACCGTGGCCTACAAGGGGGGCTCCGAGCCGGGGGTGCTCAACATGACCTGGCTGCTCGAGCGCGCGGACGGGCGCGTCTTTGCCTTGTCGATCGGCTGGTGCAATCCGCGCGGCCCGGTGGACGTGGGCGGGCTCGCCGGACCGGTCAGCGCCGCGGTCCACCACCTGGCCCGGCGCTGAGCCTCAAGGGCCGGCGCGATCGCGAGCCGATAGACGCGTTGTGCCCGAGCCCGAGGCCCCATCCCGGCGCGCGCCGATCGACCTGCTCGATCCGACCTGGCTCTTCCTGATCGCCGGGCTGGCGATCCTCGGCGCCGCCGTGCTCGTGCCCGCCCTGGACGACCTGGCGGAGGCCGAGTTCCAGCGCGACCGGGCCCTGGCCGTGGAGCGCCAGCGCCTGCGGCGACTCGAACGGTACGCCGAGTACCGCGATGCGCTCCGGCGCGAGGACCCGACGCTCTACGTCTCGCTCGCCGCCAGCCAGCTCAACCAGATCCCCGAGGGCCGGACGCTCATCCTCGAGCCCCCGGACCCGGCCTCGGCCAGCGCCTCGATCTTCGCCGATCTCGAGCCGCCGCCCCTGCGGCTGGCGGAGCGACGGCGCGCAGGGTCGCTCCTGGAGCGCTGGACCACGGACGATCGCCGGCAGTCCTGGCTTCTGGGCGCGGGCGGCGTGCTGCTGCTGGTGGGGCTGCTGCCCCGGACGCGCGCCGCGGGCCCGGGCGGGCAGGGCCCCTCGGTTCCCGCCTAACGTCAGCCGTGCCCACGTTCGGACCGCGCCAGCGCCTGACGCACGCGCGCCAGTTCCAGGCCGTCTACGCCGAGCGGCTGCGCAAGAGTGCCGGCCCCCTGACGCTCCATGCCCGCCCCAACGGGCTCGCGTTCGCGCGCCTGGGCCTGGCGGTGGGCCGGCCCGTGGGCACGGCGGCCGCACGCAACCGCGTCAAGCGGCTCCTCCGCGAGGCGTTTCGGTTGTCGCGCCACGAGGTCGCGCCGGCGGAAGGCCATGAGGACCGCGCGAGCGCCGGCTCGTACGATCTGGTCGTGGGCGTGCGCGCGCACAAGCTCCTGACCCTGAACGAGTACGGGCGGCTCCTGCGCGACCTGGAGCGCGAGGTCGATCGCGAGCACCGCCGGCGCGTGGCCCGGAGGGCGGTCCCATGACGGCCCCGCGAGCCCCGAGCGTCCGCGGGAGGGGCGTGCCCTGGGCCCGGGCCGCCGCGACGGCTCCGTTCGTGCTGGGAATCCGCCTCTACCAGGCCACGCTCTCGCCCCTCATGGGCGGGCACTGCCGCTTCTGGCCCACGTGCAGCCGCTACGCGCTGGAGGCCTACCGCGTTCACGGCCCCATCCGGGGGACCTGGCTGACGCTGAAGCGCATCGGGCGCTGCCACCCCCTGGGAGGGCACGGGTTCGACCCGGTTCCGCTGCCCAAGGTCGTGGAGCGGGGGGATCCGGACGAAACTCCGCGCCATGGAGCGGACAGCGGGCGCAAGTAAGCGTAAACTAGCCGGCCCCGCACCGGACGCGCCGCATGAGCCGACTCCCCGCCTCGAAACGACGTGAGCAGTTGCTCGACTGCGCCGCCCGGCTCTTCGCCACGAGCGGGTACGCCCGGGCCACCACGGCCCAGATCGCCCGCGCCGCGGGCGTCACCGAGCCCATCATCTACCGGCACTTCAAGTCCAAGCGGGACCTGTTCGTGGCCCTCATCGCGCGCACCGGGGAGGACACGATCGCCCAGTGGCGGGCGCACCTGGCGGACGCGTCGGACGCGGCGGAGCGTCTCCGGCGGGTGATCGGCGACAACCCGATGGTCTCCGAGCGCGGGCGGATGACCTACCGGGTGATCCTGCAGGCGATCACCGAGGTGGACGATGCCGAGATCCTCCGGGCCATCCGCGGGCACATCGCCGCGCTCCACCAGTTCCTGCAGGCCGAGATCGAGCGCGCCCAGGTGGAGCACAAAGTCACCAGCCGCTTCAGCGCCGAGATCATCGCGTGGCTGCTGGTCCACGCGGGGCTGGGGTACGGCGTGCTCAGCGCCATGAGCGTCGAGGGGCACGGCATCGACCAGGCCGGCACGCACGTCCGCGACGTCATCGCGCGCATGCTCGTGGGCCGGGCGCCCGAGCGGGGCGAGAGCGAACGGGGCGCCTGAGAAACGGGTCCCAGGGCCGGCCCGCGCCCTACCGTTCCCATCATCTACCTCGACAACAACGCCACCACGCGCCCCGGCGACGGCGTCGTCGCGGCCGTCTCCGCGGCGCTCACCGACTTCTGGGCCAACCCGTCGAGCGTCCATCGCGCCGGGCAGGAGGCCCGGCGCCGCGTGGAGCTGGCGCGGCGCGACGTCGCCGAGCTCCTCGGCGCCCGTGCCCGGGAGATCGTCTTCACCTCGGGCGGGACCGAGTCGATCGACCTGGCGATCCGGGGCGTGGTCGGCGCGCTGGGTCCTCCGGCCGGCGCGACCGCCGCCGCCCGACCCCTCCCGGCGATCGTGAGCACACGCATCGAGCACGCCGCCGTCCGCGACCTGCTCGACGATCTGGCCCGATCGGGGAGTGCCGACGTCC
>CAYWOF010000030.1:0-2808 GCA_964459825.1 uncultured Phycisphaeraceae bacterium
ATCGTCGCCGACAGCGATCCGGCGTCGGAGTGGGCCGAGACCCTCGACAAGGCGGCCGTGCTCCAGACCCTCGTGCCCGACGGGCGCCCGGGGCCGAGGGCCGCGGATCCCGCACGCCCGAGCGTCATCGGCCGGCGCCGCCGGAGCGCATCGGCGGGGACCTGACACCCGGAGAACACCCGTCCGTGACCGAGCTTCGCGCCGATCTCGTCGACGTCTACCTCTTCCGGCGCTCGCCCGCCGTGGAGCTGCTCCAGCTCCGGCGCACCGAGGGCACGCTCGCCGGCACCTGGCAGCCGATCATGGGACACATCGAGCCCGGCGAGACGGCCGCGGCGTGCGCCGTGCGCGAGCTGTCCGAGGAGGTCGGCCTGCGCGCGGGGGATCCTGCGCTCCTGGGCCTCTGGGCCCTCCAGGGCGTGCACCCCTACTACCTCCCCGCCCGCGACGCCATCATGCTCAGCCCGCGCTTCGCGGCCGAGGTCCGGCCCGACTGGTCACCGACGCTCAACGACGAGCACGACGCGTTCCGCTGGATCGGCGCGGGCGCGGTGCGCGAGCGCTTCGTGTGGCCCGGGCAGTGGGCGGCCATCGATGAGTTGCTGGAGTGGCTGCTCAGGCCGGGATCCGGCGGGGCGCCCCTCGTCCGGCTCCCAGGCCGCTGACGAGCACCTCGGGGATTGCGGGTGCCACGGCGCGCGCGGCCACGGTCCAGGGGGCGATGAGCCGGCGTCCGGGCATGGCCCTCCCCGCGTGCCCGCGCGTCAGGGCGTCGAGCATCGGACCCGGCGACATCGTGCCGATCACGAGCGCCTCCGCGTCCTCCGGCCCGGCGACCTCGCGCACGCCGAGTTCGGCGAGCGCCCGGCGCACCACCCACGCGTTCTTGCCCTCCTCCACGAGGGCCGCCGTGCCGAAGCGCTCGGCCGCGAACCACTCGCCCAGCGCCGCGCGGGCGTGCGCCAGGCCCGTGAAGCGGTCGAAGATCGGCCCCGGCATCGGCGTCCGCGCCTGGGCCCGGATGCTCCGGCGCAGCTCCACCAGCCCGCGCCCATACCCGCCGATCGCCCGTTCCTTGATCGCGATCTGCCGGTAGCGCCGACGCGTCTCACGCAGGCGCTCGCGCCGCGCCCCCGGCGGCGCGTACCGCTCCATGATCCACCCGTTGTTGCGCACCAGGCGCTCGAGGATCACGTCCATGTCGCGCCCGATCGCCACCTTGTGGTGCTCGACGCGGAACCACGGATCGAAGTGAACCCGGTAGCCGGACCGCAGCATCCTCGCCGCCAGGTCGTACTCCTCGGCGTAGTAGCCGAAGGCCGGGTCGTACCCCCCCAGCTCCAGGAACACCCGGCGCCGGATAGCCACGCCGCACCCGATGAACACCTCCGGCAGCCCGCCCACCTCGCGCCGCGCCAGGCCGGGCAGGAAGATGTCCGCGCTCACCGCGGCGATGTCCGGCGCCGCCGACCGGAGCCGGCGCACGAACCCCGTGTCCGCGGGGTACGAGTCGTCGTCGAGCATGACGATCCAGTCGGCGTGCGGGTCGGCCGCCCGGACCCCCACGTTGCGCGACGCCGCCCCCTCGTTGGTCTCACGCCGGATCACCCGCACCGCGATCCCGTTGGCCAGGCGCTCGGGCGCCGCGGCGGGGAATCGCGACGCGTTGTCCACCACCACCACCTCGGCCCCGTCGTCCCCGTGCCCGCGCAGGGCCCCGAGGGCGCCCAGCGTCAGGGCCAGCCGTTCGGGACGATCCCGCGTCGGAATGATGTAGCTGATCATGCTCGATCCCCGACCCATTCCCGCCGCCAAGGCACACGCATCGCGTCGGCGGCAGCCGCCCCGTCCAACCGAGCCCACCGAGCGGACGAAAGCACGCGTCGTTCCATTGGCTCCATCCGCTCGATCTGCTCGATCTGCTCCATCCGCTCCATTCGTCTACGCCACTCCCGCCCCGCTCACGGCCCGCGCCCGCACCACCTCCGGCTCGGCGTACGCCAGGCGCGCGCTGTGCAGCCGGGCCACCGCGCGGCGCAGGTCCGCGCTCGACACCGGGATGTTCCCGATCCGCTGCGCCTGAACCGCCGCCGCCGCCGACCCCAGGAACACGCCCGCCACCAGCGAGGCGCCGCACGCCATCGCCAGCGCCGCCGTGGTGATGAGCGAGTCGCCGCACCCGAGCGGATCGATCGCGTAGGGCACCAGCGCCGGCACGTGCTCGCCGCGCACGCGCGTCGAGAACCCGGCGTTGCGCGACTCGGCGCTCTCCAGCCGGTCGAACGCCACCAGGCCCTCGGCCCCCATGGTGATGGCCGCCGCCCCGGATCGCGTCTCCTCGAGCAGGCGCCACGCCAGCGTCGGGAGCCCCTCGTCGAACGCGCTGTAGGCCTCGCGAAGCTCCGACTCGCTCGGGCACAGCAGGTCCATCTGGCGCATCGCCCGCAGGCCCGCCCGGCGTCCGCTCACATCGCCCGCCAGCACACCCACCCGCCGACGGACCGCGCGGCACACGAGGTGCAGCAGGCGCGCCGAGAAGAGCCCCTGCGCGAAGTCCGCCACGATCGCCGCCTGGCACCCCCCGCCGTCCCCCGCCGCCTCCTCCGCCAGCGCCGCGAACCGCTCCTGCTCCGCCGCGTCCAGCACCAGCGGCTCGGCCAGGTCCACCTTCATCACCTTCTGCGTCCCCACCAGGAACCGCTGTTTCTCCGTCAGCGCCGCCCCGACCGGAAACGCCCGCACCTCGACCCCCTCGGCCAGAAGCCGGCGCCGCACGGCATCGCCCTCCTCCGTCGCCGGCAGCGGCGT
>CAYWOF010000030.1:2818-15467 GCA_964459825.1 uncultured Phycisphaeraceae bacterium
GGACATCGATGCCCTCGGCCAGGAGCCGGTGGCGCATGGCCTCGCCCTGGTCATCGCGGGGCATGGGGGAGACGAGGATGGGATGGGCGCCGAGCGCGGCGAGGTGGCGGGCCATGATCGCGGCGCCCCCGTCGTAGTGCCGGCGCTCGACCGGGCGCAACGTCATGATCGGGCTCTCGCCCGCCACGTCGGGCCGGTCGCACAGCACGTACGTGTCGAGGATCGTCTCCCCCACCACCAGCACGCGGCGCCCGCGGAACTGGGCGATCAGCCCCGAGAGCGCCTCGGGACGCAGCTCCTCCCGCTCCAGCAGGCGCGTCAGCCCCGCGTGGAACGGGTCCGCGGACTGCTCCAGCGCGTGGATCAGCGCCGTCGAGCTGAAGACCACATCCCCCGAGGAGAACACCACCCGTCCCCCGTGGCGCTCCACCGCCGCGCGCTCGGCCGCGAACCTCGGGTCCCGGTTGGTCTCGTACTCCCGCCCCTTGATGTACACGTCCGGCCGGACCTCGGCCAGCAGCTCGGCCGCCGTGGGGCGCGCCTCGATGTACACCCAGTCCACGAAGTCGAGGGCCGCGAGGTTCTCCGCCCGGAGCTCCTCCGGGATGAGCGGACGCCCCGACCCCTTGGCCATCTGGGCGTCGCCCGTGATCGTCACCAGCAGCACGTCGCCCAGGCTCTTGGCGTGGCGCAGATGGCGCACGTGCCCGGGGTGCACGATGTCGAAGCAGCCGTGGCACTGGACCACCGACCGGCCCGCCGCCCGCGCCGCCGCGCGCCGGCGCAGCAGCTCATCCCGTCCCACGATCTTGCCACCGGGGTCATCAACCACGGGCCAGGCTTCGGGCGCATCCATGCGCGGAATCCTCCTCCACCCCCGGGCGGGGGTGAACGGCGGGTGATATCGGCGCGCGCCCGTCCCGGGCGTCAGACCCGCGGGCCCCCCCCCGCCGCTCGGCCCAAACTGCGCGTGCCCACCCGGCCCGGGCCGATAGTGGACCGATGAGCCCCCCGGCTACGGCTCCCGCGCCCCCCGGCCCGACTTCCCGGCGCATCGGCCGGGCCGAGATCGTGGCGCTGGGCCGGTCCGGCAAGCCCTGGGCGTTCCTCCCCATCGCACTCCAGGCCCTCCGGATCGCCCCGGCGGATGCCGAGCTCATGCTCCTCGCGGCGGCCAACCTCGCGCGACTCGGCCTCGCCACGCCCGCACGCCAGCTCCTGGCCGGCCTGCCCGACACCCTGCGCGATGACCCGGGTGTCGCCACGGTGCGGCGTGCCATCGAGACCCTCCCCGAGGATCGCCAGCCGGCCTCAGCCCTCCTGCAAGCATGCCGGTCCAACCTCGACGCGCTGGGCCCCCGGGCCCCCGACCTCGCCGCGCATCTCGATCGCTGGTCCATGAGCCTGCCCGACTGGGAATGGCTCCGGGCGGGAGATGGGAACATCGTCCGACGCCCCACCGGCTCCCTCGACCCGCGCGAATGGCGTGGCCTGGCCGACCATCGGTCCGCCGCGGACCGCCTCGTCCAGCAGCACATCGCCGGACGTGAACCCCCCGGCGCCCTCTACATCGAGGGCCTCGACCCCCCCTGGGTCGCCCTCGCCATCGCCCGCGCGACGCCCGCCGCCAAGGACGGCTACGCGCCGCAGATCGTCCTGGTCCAGGCCGATGCGCAGGAACTGCTCGATGGGCTCGCGCACACGGACCTCCGCGCCCACCTCGCCGACCCGCGCCTCACCCTGCTCGTCGGCCCCGACGCTCCCGAACGCGTCGGTGCGCTCCTCGCCGAACGCATGGAGCGCCGCACCTCCGGCCCGTACATCCCCCTTCACACCCTGCGGACCCGTGCCGAGCCCCCGCTCGAGCGGGTCCTCCAGGGCGCGGATCGAGCCCAGGTCGCCGAGCACGAGCGTCTGGCCGCCCAGGCCGCCCGGCTCTACGCCGGGCGCGATCGCGCCTGGTGGCGATCCCGCTTCGACGAGGCCCTCGCCCCCGGCTCGGCCAAGCCCCTCCGCGTCCTCGTCCCGACATGCCGGTACTCGACCTACATCCAGCACGCCAGCCGCGATCTGGTCGAGGCCCTCCGCGCCCGCGGGTGCGATGCCCGCCTGCTCATCGAGCCCGACGACCACGCACGCTTCTCCTCCCTCGCCTACCTCCGCCCGATCGTCGCCCACGAGCCCGACCTCGTCATCCTGATCAACTACACCCGGGCGAATCTCGGGTCCTGGCTCCCGCGCCATCTGCCGTTTGTCTGCTGGATCCAGGACGCCATGCCGCACCAGTTCGACGCGCGCATCGGCGCCGCGCAGGGCGACCTCGACTTCCTCGTCGGGCACCTGCACCGCGAGCTCTTCGATCGCTTCGGCTTCCCGCGGGCCCGCGCCCTCTCGATGCCGGTCGTGGCCAGCGCCCGCAAGTTCCACGATGGACCCGTCAGCCCCGCGGCCCGCGAACGCTTCGAGTGCGAGATCGCGCTCGTCAGCCACCACAGCGAGACCCCCGAGGCCATGCACGCCCGGCTCGTCCGCGAGGCCGGGACCGAGGGGCTGGCCCGCGCGGCCCTCGAACGCCTCTGGCCCCGCGTGCGCGAGATCGCCGCCGATGCCATGGGCCGGTCGCCACCCTGGCGCCTCGAGCAGGCCACGCGCGAGGCCCTGCGCGAGGCCGCCGGACGCGAGCCGACCCCCGAGGCCGTCACCCTCCTCGCCAAGCAGCACGCCCTCCCCGTCGCCGACCGCCTGATGCGCCACGAGGCCCTGGCCTGGGCCGCGGCCATCTGCGACCGCCGCGGATGGCGCCTCCGCCTCTACGGTCGCGGCTGGGACGCCCACCCCCGCTTCTCCCCCTTCGCCCGCGGCACGCTCGCCCACGGCGAGGAGCTTCGCTCCGCCTACCGGTGCGCCGCCGTGAACCTCCACGTCTCCCTCACCACCCTCGTCCACCAGCGCGTCATGGAGTGCGCGCTCTCCGGCGGCCTGCCCCTCTGCCGCCTCCACTCGGGCGCCCTCTCCCTCGTCACCGGCGCCGCCCAGCAGGCCGCGGCCCGCGCCGGCGACCCCGCCGCCTGCGAGCTCGACCGCCGCCTCCTCGGCTGGCGCATCGCCGACAGCCCCGAGCTGATGTCGCTCACCGGCCAGCTCCAGCGCCTCGGCCTGCCCGTCGGCGAGTTCTGCTTCGCCAAGCCCGAGCGCGCCGCCGCTCTGGCGCAGGGACCCACCATCGCGCCCTTCGAGCGTCCCGACTGGCTCCTCGGCGATCTCTCCGAAACCACCTTCATCGACGAAGCCTCGCTCGAACGGCTCGTCGAACGTGCCCTGCGCGCGCCCGCATGGCGCGCCGATCTCTCCCGCGCCATGGCGGATCGCGTCAAGGGCCACCTGACTCACGAGGTTCTGGTCGGCCGCATGCTGGACCTGGTCCACGCCTCGCTGGCCTGAGCCGGCCGTGGCCCGGCGCTCAGTTGGCCGCCGGGATCCGCAGCAGCGTCAGCGCCCGCTCACGCTGAGAGTCGAGCGCGATCCGCGTCGCCCGAAGCGCCACCTCGCGCATCACCTGGGCCCGGACCAGGTTCGCCGCCTCCACCGCGAAGTCGGCATCCACGATCCTGGAACGCGCATCCGTGAGCTGGACCATCTGCTCCCCCAACGCGCCGCGCAGGTGATCGATCTCGACGAGCCGCGACCCGATCGCCCCCCGCTGCCCCTCCACCCCCGCCAGCGCCCCGCGCACGATCTCCTGCGCCAGCTCCGGATCGCCCGTGCCCAGGTTGGCCGCCCCCGCGCCGATCAGGTCCCGCAGGCTGTACGTCCGCCGCTGAGTCTGAACCTCCGTGACCGCCGGGTCGCCGCTCCCCGCGGACTCGTCCCCCGCGCCCCCAACCCGCTCCATCCGAGTCGTCGACCCCAGCCACGTGCTCGCCAGGCCCGTGAAGAGCTGACGCCCCCCGAAGCTCGCGGTCGCGTAGACGAAGTCGATCCCCTCGATGATCCCCTCGGCCTCCAGCTGGATCGCCTCCCGTTCCGCCTCCGACATCGCGCCGCGGTTGGCGCTCCGCACCACCAGCGCGTTGAGCTCCATCAGCATCTCCGCCGCCACACCGTGCACACCCTCCCTCGCCCCCAGCGAGGCCTCCTCCCGCTCCAGCCCCTCCAGACGACGCTCGATCACCCGACGCTCGTGGTCCAGCCCCTCCGCGGCCACCATCCCCGCGGGGTCATCACTCGCCCGGTTGATCCGCTTGCCCGTCGCCAGCCGCTCGAGCGCGGTGTGCAACGCGCCCTCCGCCCGGCGAACCGCCGAAAGACCCACCATCGCGAGCAGGTTGGTGTTGATGCCGCCGGTCAATGCCCCGCCCCTGAGAACACCCCTCCCTGCGCCATCGGTTGGTGCTCCCCCCGGGTTTATCGCACCTTGGGTTTCTTGTGCCTTCCCACTTGACCGATCGATCAAGTACTGCTATTGATTGATCAATCAAACTGACACACGACGAGGCTTCCAGTTCCGCACCATGGCCCCCGCCGAGACGAAAGCCCGAATCCTCGAAGCCGCCCGGCGCCTCTTCCACGAGCAGGGCTACAACGCCACGGGCGTCGCGACCATCCTGCGCGAGGCCCGCGTCAACAGCGGCAGCCTGTACCACTTCTTCCCCAGCAAGGAGGCCCTCCTCACGGGCGTCCTGGAGTACTACATCGATCTCCTCCGCCCCATGGTCATGGGCCCCGCCGAGGCCACCTCCGACGACCCTCTCGAACGCATCTTCGGCCTGCTCACCCTCTACCGCCAGGGGCTCGAGATGACCGGCTGCCGCATGGGCTGCCCGATCGGCAACCTCGCGCTCGAGGTCGCCGACGACCACCCCGAGGTGCGCCGCCTCATCGACCGGAACTTCGCCAACTGGATCGGCGTGGTCGAGGGCTGGCTGCGCGAGGCCGGTGATCGCCTCCCCGCGGACCTCGATCGCAGCCAGTTCGCCCGCATGGTCCTCACCGTGATGGAGGGTGGGATCATGCAGGCCCGCGCCGCGGGCACCCTCGAGCCCTTCGACCAGTCCGTGGCGCAACTCCGCACCTACGTGGACCTGCTCCAGGCCCGCGCCCGCGAGGCCGGGGCCGCGCGCCGGCATCGAACCGTGGACCCCGTTCCCGCGTCCATCACGCCCGCGCGCGAGACCCCGCCCCACGCCTGAGCGCCCCCTCACCCCGCCACCAAGGAAACGCCGTGACCACCAGGAACGCAGCTCCCGCCATCCCCGATGCCGAGATGAAGGCCAGGACCGGCAAGACCTGGGACCAGTGGTTCAGGATCCTCGACGAGTTCGGCGGCCCCGCCAAAGGCCGGCGCGAGATCGGTGTCCTCCTGGCCGACAGGCACAAGGTCGATCCCGCCCTCGTGCCCATCGTCAATGTCGAGTACGAGGCCGCCCGCGCCATCGTCGAGAAGGACGGCCGCCCCAAGGGCTACATGATCTGCGCCACCAAGACCGTCGCGGCCGGCGCCGAGAAGGCCTACGAGCTCTGGTCCACGGCCGCCGGCTGGAACAAGTGGTTCGCCAAGGGCTGCAAGCTCGACCTCAAGGAGGGCGGCCGCTACTCCTCCGCCGACGGTCACGCCGGCGAGATCAATAAGGTCCGGCCCGCCAAGGCCCTCAAGCTCACCTGGGACCATCCCAGGCTCGCGACCGGCACGGTCGTCGAAGTCACCTTCCAGCCCAAGGGCGAGAAATGCGTGGTCATGGCCGCGCACGATCGCATCCAGACCAAGTCCGAAGCCGATGCCCTGCGCGAGTCGTGGGGCGCGGCCCTGGACCGACTCAAGGCCGAGCTCGAGTCGTAGACCCCACGAGCCAAGCCTCACCACAGAGGCACGGAGAGCACCGAGATGTGGATGAGCAGGCAACTGAAGAGCCTTCGCGTCGGCCATCAAGCGCCCCTCATCCGGTCTCTGCGATCTCCGCGCCTCTGTGGTGAATCGGATCGAAACCCCTGACCCCCGGAGAGAAACGAATGCCCAGCCCCGTCGTCCACTTCGAGATCGGCTGCCGCGACATCGAGAAGGCCAAGAAGTTCTACGGCGCCCTCTTCGGCTGGCAGTTCGAGCAGTACGGCCCCGCCGCGATGGTCAACCCGGGCGCTCCCGGCATCGGCGGCCACCTGAACAGCCTCGGGCACGAGCCGCACCACTACGTGACCATCTACGCCCAGGTCGATGACCTCCAGGCCACGCTCGACAAGGCCGCGAAGCTCGGCGGCAAGACCGTCGTCCCGCCGACGGAGGTGCCCGGCATGGGCCACTTCGCCTGGCTGACTGACCCCGACGGGAGCATCGTCGGCCTCTGGAAGCCCGCGACGCAGTAACGCGATCCCCTTGAACCCCGTGGAGTCCCGAACATGCGCAACCGCAACCGGTGGCCGCTCGCCCTCACCCCGATCCTCCTCGTCGCCACCACCAGCGCGGCCGATGAACGCACCCTCGTCGTCTCCGGCGTCATCGCGGCCCCCGCCCACGAGATCTTCGCGTCCTTCAAGACGCCGGAGGGCATCGTCAAGGCCTGGGGTGTCGCCAAGGCCAGCGTGGACTTCCGCATCGGCGGCCAGATCCGCACCGCCTACAACGCCGAGACCGACCTCGACTCCCCGCGGGCGATCCGGCAAACCATCCTCGCCTACGAGCCCGATCGCATGCTGGCGATCAAGTCCACCGCCCCCGAGGGCGCGCCGGACTGGCTGCGGGCCATCTGCGAGAGCGGCTGGTGGGTCATCCGCCTCGAGCCCCTCGGGCCCGACCGCACCCGCTACACCGAGACGGGCCTGGGCTTCAAGGATGGCGCGCTCTTCGACCAGGCCTACGAGTTCTTCCAGCGCGGCAACGAGGCGACGCTCCGCCACATGCAGGCGGCCTTCGCCCCGGCGGATGGCGCGGCCCGCACGGACGCGGCGTGGAAGCTGCTGACGTCCCTCCAGGGCGGGTGCTGGGTCCACGAGTCCACCCGCCCCGATGGCGGCATGTTTCGGGCCCGCACCGAGCTTCGCCCCATCCTCGACGGGAGCTTCATCAGCGCTCATGGCTGGATCGGCGACGCCTCGGGGCTCCACGACCACGCCCGCATGGTCTACGCGCGCGACGGCGCCACCGGCGGGATCACCTTCACCGAGTTCCACGAGGGCGGCGGCATCACCCGCGGCTCGGTCCGCCTCCT
This sequence comes from uncultured Phycisphaeraceae bacterium, assembly GCA_964459825.1. Lineage (GTDB taxonomy): Bacteria > Planctomycetota > Phycisphaerae > Phycisphaerales > UBA1924 > CAYWOF01. The sequence continues at coordinate 10,018 of CAYWOF010000030.1, forward strand.
CGAGACCGACATCCTCGAGCACGACTGGGCCATGGTCGGCGCCGATGGCACGCGCGAGACCTACCTCGTCCGCCTGGTCATCCAGGGGCCGGATGCCTACACGATGCGCCTGTGGCCATCGGCCGACGCCGCGGCCAAGGGCGAGAAGCCCATGCTCGATGTCCCCTACCGGCGCGTAACCGAACCGCCGGCGACGCATCGCGTGCCGGAGGATGCGCCCGACCCCCGGCAATCACACGGGTGGCAACCCTGCCTACCGATTCGCTCCGGATCGCCCGCGTCAGTCGGGGTACCATTGGTCCTCGACGTGGGTCGTATGGCTGCAGGGTGGCCGTCCGACCCCAGGCTCACCAGGCGCCTCCGCACGGGACCTTCATCTGTCCTCACATCCTCCAAAGTCACCTGAGGCGAGCAGGCCCCGAATCTTCAGGGTCCAGTGCATTGTCCTACCGACGGGTAGAGAGCTGACTCGAGACCTTCAGGCAGTGTCTCCAGACGCCGCTCGTGAGCTCGCACAATCGCAGGGGTACATCACCGGGCGCGTCGCCGAACTCACCTCTCCTATTGACCCCGAGCCCAGCGATGCTCGGGATCGTCCCGCACACATCGATCGCTCTCATCGCCCTTCGCTCCTTGTAGGCACCTTGGCGCTTGGCGTGGTTCTTCTACTGGCAGGGGCCCCTGCTCTCGTGCACCTCGCCAGATCCTCGACCCGCGACCTTGCGCGCGAGTCTTCGGCCGGGATCACCGACCAAGTAGCCACGAGCGAGCCTCTACCCGTTCGGTCGGTACCAACGCCACGAAGAGCACCGCTTCGCAAGGTGATGCCCCCTGAGGACGTTCGCCTGCCACCGAGTAACCCCGTCGCGGCCGTCGACCCTCCAGTACCGGCATTGCCTGACGTGCATGAGGACGCCAGCTCGCCCGATGACGCCGTGGTCGTACTACGTGGCCCTTACCTGGTGGTGCCCATCCATGGCGTCGTCGGAGACGACGTGCTCCTTGCCGGCGTCAGGGATGCTCTCGCCTACGCGGAGCGATCCCGACTCGCGACTGTTGTTCTTGATATAGATAGTCCCGGGGGACTCGCGGGAGAGGGTCGAGCAATCGCCCACCTCGTATCCGATTACCGGGGACGCCTCGCTCGTGTCGCCCTGGTTCGACGCGCCCACAGCGCAGCCGCATGGCTTGCCATCGCTTGTGACACGATTCTGATGGAGCCTCTCGCCTCCATCGGTGGCGCTGTCGCCTTCTACGAGGATCGCACAACGGGCGCAACAGAGGTCGACGCCAAGTTCAATTCCATTCTGGGTGCAGAGATGGCGGCCATCGCAGAGGCGAATGGGCACGCCGGTTGTGTCGTGTCGGCTATGTGTGTCATGGAGAAAGAGCTTTACGGTTGGGAAGAGCCCGACCTACCCACCATCCAGCTCTCCTCCGACCTCCCTTCGAGTTCCGAAGCAACCAACCTACGTGTGTTGGATCGCTCAACCTCCGTTTTGACACTGGATTCCGCAAGGGCGATCCAGATCGGCTTTGCCTATGCATCGGGAGATGCCCGCATTCGATTTGACTCGTGGACAAGCGACGGTTCGAGTTACGGTGAGCGGGCTATGGGAGAAGCTGCCAAGCAGCGGCGTGACCGAGACCGAGCAGAGCGCGAGGCGGCGGCGATTCTCGCACAGGAGATTGACGAGATCGATGGGTGGATTCGGCGGCTGGACAACTACATCGATGATGCAGATCGCAAGGACCCGAACAACTATGCGTACACTTACTACGAACGCTCGCGCCTGCTTACGCCTGACTCGCAAGCCAAGTGGCGCCAGCGCACCGATGAGGCAATAACCGCATGGCAGACTGTGATGGCGGGAATCGACGATATCGCGGCAAGAATGAAACGATCGAATCTGGATGCCTCTAACCCGGGCGTGAAGGCGGACCTTGAGGCCACCTACGAAAGGGCGCAGATGGCGATCGATCGGCTGACACGGGCACGCAATCGCTATTACTGGTAGAAGATGGAGGGCCGCCCATGCTCCTGCGGATGGTCTACGACGACAAGCTCGCCCAGGCCGCCTACCTCATCGGCTGCCAGCGCTCCGGCGAGGCCATCGTCATCGATCCCGAGCGCGACGTGGACCGCTACCTCGAGCTCGCCGCCCGCGAGGGCCTGCGCATCACCGCCGTCGCCGAGACCCACATCCACGCCGACTTCCTCTCCGGCGCGCGCGAGCTGGCCGAGCGCCTGGGAGGGGGGGGGGGCGGGGCCACGCGCTACCTCTCCGATGAGGGGGTCTCCGTCTGGTAGTACCAGTGGCTCGACAAGAAGGCCGGCGGCGGCACCTACCGCCACAAGCTCCTCAAGGATGGCGACCGCTTCTCCATCGGCAACATCGAGCTCCGCGCCGTCCACACCCCCGGCCACACCCCCGAGCACATCTGCTTCCTCGTCACCGACCGCGGCGGCGGCGCCACCGAGCCCATGGGCTTGGCCAGCGGTGACTTCGTCTTCGTCGGCGACCTCGGCCGGCCCGACCTGCTCGAGACCGCCGCGGGCAAGGCCGGCGCCGCCGAGCCCTCGGCCCGCCGGCTCTTCGGCTCGGCCCGCAGGTTCCTCGACCTGCCCGATTACCTCCAGGTCTGGCCCGCCCACGGCGCCGGCAGCGCCTGTGGCAAAGCCCTCGGCGCCGTGCCGCAGTCCACCGTCGGCTACGAGAAACGCTTCAACCCCGCGCTGCTGGCCGCCAAAGCGGAGGGCGAGTTCCTGCGATTCATCCTCGAGGGCCAGCCCGAGCCGCCCCTCTACTTCGCCCGCATGAAGCGCGACAACAAGCTGGGGCCCCCCATCCTCGGCGCGCTCCCCAGGCCCGCCCGGGTCGACGCCGACGCCCTCGCCAAACTCGACACCCGCGCCACCGCCGTCATCGACACTCGCCCGTGGAAGGCCTTCCGGGCCGCCCACCTTCCCGGCGCCCTCTACATCCCGCTCAACGCCGGCTTCACCACCGATGCCGGCTCGCTCGTGGCCGAGAACGAGCCCATCGTCCTCATCGTCGAGCCCGCGCGCCTCGACGAGGCCGTCCGCGACCTCATCCGCATCGGGCTCGACAACATCGTCGGCTGGACCGAGCCCGGCACCGTGGACGAGGCCGGACGGGGCGCCGTGAAGCTCGCCTCGACCCCCGAGGTCGATGTCGCCGCCGCCAAGGACCGGATCGCCTCGGGCGACTTCGTCCTGGATGTGCGTCGCGCGACCGAGTTCGCGCAGGGGCACATCCCCAACGCCCTGAACACCTCGCACACCCGCCTGGCCGCCCACCTCGACCGCGTCCCGCGCGACCGGCGCATCCTCGTCAACTGCCAGGCCGGCGGACGCTCCGCCCGCGCCTGCGCCCTCCTCCAGCGCCACGGCTACGACGTCGCCAACCTCGCCGGCGGCTTCGCGGCCTGGGAGCAGGGCGGCGGCCCCACCGAACACTGAGCAGCGCCAATGACAAAGGACGACGAACGAGCCCGAATCGCAGCCGCAGATCAACGCGGATGAACGCCGATCCGAATGGCTGAATGGCGGATCCGCGACAATCAGCGTTGATCGGCGGCCCCTTCCTTCTTCCGGAGGCCTCTCCATGACCACAACCGCCACTGAAGCCCGCACCATCGACCCCGCCACGCTCAGGTCCTGGATCGAGCGCGGCGAGGCGGTCGTCATCGACGTGCGCGAGCCCGATGAGCACGCCGCCGAGCGCATCGCCGGGGCGCGCCTCGTGCCCCTCTCGAAGTTCGATGCGGCCCGCGTGCCCGGCGAGAACGGCAAACGCCTCGTGCTCCACTGCAAGTCCGGCCGGCGCGCCGCCGAGGCCATCGCCCGCCTCGACGCCGCGGGCCGCGCCGGCGGGCTGAGCCTGGCGGGCGGCATCGACGCCTGGAAGGCCGCCGGCCTGCCCGTCGAGCGCGCCGCGGGGCGCGTGCCGATCCCCATCATCCGGCAGGTCCAGATCACCGCCGGCTCCATCGTCTTCGTCGGCACGCTCCTCGGCGCCTTCCTCGACCGCTGGTTCCTGGTCCTTCCGGCCTTCATCGGCGCGGGGCTGGTCTTCGCCGGTGTCAGCGGCACCTGCGGCATGGCCGCCATGCTCCGGTTCATGCCCTGGAACAAGGCCCTGCGCGCGGCCTGCTGACGCGACCGGAGCGCGGCTCGGCTCAGCCCCCCGCGGCCTGGCGCGCCCAGTCCTCGATCTCCTCCGGCGTCGGCTCCGGGCGCGGCGAGTTGATGATGTAGTCCGTCCCCCGGATGAACTGGGAGTTGATGGCTCGCATGTCGAGCTTCGCGTCCGGCGTGCCCCCGTTGTCCTCCAGGTCGCGCCCGATCGAGTAGACCAGGTACGCCCGTCCGTGCCGGTCCTCGCCCGCGCCCAGGCGCCGATACACCATCGCCCGGCCCGTGATCGGGTCCGGCGGAAGCGCCGCGGCCACCGTCGGCACGATCTGCTCCAGCGACTCCGGATACGAGCCCGTCGTCGCCCGGTGCAGCTCCACGAGCAGCATCGTGCGGGCTCCCCCGAGCATGGTCTGGAACTGGTCGTGCCCCTCGAACACCCGCGGCCCCGGGAGCACCACCTTGAGAACGACGTACCGCACCGGCAGGGCCTCGATGTAGTCATCGCCATCGAACCCGCCCCCCGCACGCGCGGCCGCCACGCGCTGGAAGTACGGCATGTCCGCGCCGGCAACCAGGCGGTCGAAATACTCCATCGCTCGCTTCGTCGTCGCCGCCTTCGATGGGAACGCCACCCCCGCCATGTTCACGATGGGGTGCGACCCCAGCCCCCCCAGCCCCGAGCCGGGGGCACCGGTGCCGAGCGCCGAGAGGCCCTGCCACTGGCTCAGCAGCAGCCGACCGCTCCCGCGCCCGTCGTCCGTGTGCGTCCACTGGATCGTGTCGAGCACGCTGATCCGCTCACCCTCGATCGCGTGCTTGAGCGAGCCCAGCGCCTGCCGGTCCATCGCCGCCAGCAGGTCGCGCAGCGTCGCGGCGTCGAGAGGCCGTTCGACCACCGCGTGCCGAAGCTGGTTGAGCGCCAGCGACTGGATCGCCACTCCGACGAGGTGGTCGATGATCGTCCACTGCTGGGCGCAGATGCGCCCGATCGCCAGCATCTGCTCGTACGCCGCGACAAAGTCCGCCCAGTCGCCCGCCTCCGCCGCCGCGGCCATGCGCGCGGCGAGCATCCGCGCCATCTGGCGCGAGCGCGACAGCTCCGGCAGCAACCATCCGATGAGGTGCCCCTCCTGCGTCGGGCGCACCGCCCGGCGCGTCCGCGCCAGGTCGGCCAGCGCATCGAACACGCCGACGCGGCGCGCCGCGCCCAGGCACTGGCGCGCCCGCTCCCTCATCAGCGCCGGCTCGACCGGCGCCCAGTCTCGGCGCGTGTACCCCTCGTGCTGGT
>CAYWOF010000031.1:0-15099 GCA_964459825.1 uncultured Phycisphaeraceae bacterium
CCCCCGGCATCGGACGCGACGACCGGCGCGCCGAGGGTCATGGCCTCGAGGATCGCGTTGGGGAAGTTCTCCCATCGCGAGGGAAAGCAGCAGACATCGGCGGCGCGGATGGCCGCGCCGAGCGCCGAACGCGGGAGCGCGGGCTCGAAGTTGAAGCGTGAGGCCCAGCGGGCCGGAATGCGCCGCCGGAGGTCCTCGAGCATCGACCGCCCGCCGCGCCCGGTCGTGGTGTCGGCACCGATGAAGCGGAACCGCAACGAGGCCACGTCGGGCCCGCCGGTCCCGCGTTCGAGCAGGTCGAGACCGGCCTGGACGAGCAGGTCCACGCCCTTGCGACGCTCCAGGCGTCCGAAGTAGAGCACCTCGCGAGGGCCCGCTCGGGATGACGGGAGGGCCGTCGCCGCCGGGCCGGGCGCGAGCTCGGCCGCCAGGACGGGATCGAAGGGATAGGGCACCACTTCCCGGACGGCCGGGCGCTCGCCCAGCCCCAGGCGCCGAGAGACAAGGTCGAGGAGGGACCGCGTGGGCGAGAGGATGAGATCGGCCGCGCGGATGGCGCCATCCTCGAAGGCCTCGAGTGTGGCGACCTCCTCGGAGAGCCAGGCTTCGGCGTTGAGCTCGCGGCACTCGCGCGTGGGGGTGTGGAGGCGGACACCGAGGAGCGCACCCGCCAGATCGTCGCGGGTTCGGCGCCCGAGGAGCGTGAAGAACCCCTCGCCCCAGTAGTCCGCGAACTCGATGTAGTCGAAGGCGTGGCGGGCATGGAGGTCGAGCAACGCGGTGCGGACCGCCATGGCGTGGCGCTGGAAATCGAACCGGTAGGCCTGGACGGCGGCCGGCCCGGCGGACTCGTCGATCACGTGGAACCCGATGCCGGGGCGGAGTCGCGGGCCCTCCTCGGGCAGGCCGGGGTGGGGGCGGGTGACGACATGCACCTCGTGCCCCGCGCGCGACCACGCCCACGCCGCCTGGGAGGCGTAGGTGCCGATCCCGGCGCCGAAGAACGGGGCGAACTCGCGTGAGACGAGGCCGATGCGCATGACGCGGGGAGTGTACGGGGGCCGGACTAGGAGGTCGGCTCGCCGGCGGGGCGGTCCTTCTCGATCACGGCGATCATGGTGCGGGAGAGCAGGAGGGGCCGGGAGTTCAGGTCGCGGTGGATGGCCCGGTCGCGTTCGCGCGTGGCCCGGGTGCGGCGCCCGAAGAAGACCGCCCAGGACCAGGGCCGACCCAGGGCGTGGATGAGCGCGAAGAGAGGCAGGAGCCACTTCTTCTTGATCCGGTCGCCGCGAACCTCGACGAGGCGCCCGCCGTGGTAGCGGGAGAAGTAGCGGAGCCAGTGGTAGGTGATGGGGGAGATGTGGAAGCGGTCCTCGCGGGCGCCGGGGTCGAGGTCGCGCAGCTCCGCGGGCCCGAACTGGTAGAACGTGCCGGTGAAGAGGAAGCGCAAGCGCGAGTAGTAGTTGCCGACATTGGGCGTGGAGATGACCACCCGCCCGCCGGGCCGGGTCACCCGCAGGAGCTCGCGCAGGAGCAGGAGGGGATCGGCCATGTGCTCGATGCCCTCCAGGCAGGCGACCGCGTCGAAGGAGGCATCCGGGAACGGGAGCGTGGCGGACATGTCGGCGAGCGTGTAGTCGGGACGGACGAGGTGGATGTCGGCGGGGACGACCTCGTGGCCGAGCCGGCGCAGGCAATCGGTGAACTGTCCGTGCCCGGCGGGGATGTCGAGGATGCGCTTGGGCGCTCCATCGGAGGTGAGCGCCGCGAGGGCCTGGCGCATGTACCCCGTGAAATCCTCGGTGCCGCTGTACCACGGCGTGCCGCCGGCCGGAGCGCCGACGGCCCACATGCGATCGCGCTGGCGCCGGGGGATGGCGGTGGTGGAAGGGGCCGGGGGCGCGTTCACGGGTCGGTTCCTCCGGGCGCGACGCCGGCCCAGCGTGAGCGGATCACGCGAAGGTCGCGCCGGACCCAGTCGAGCAGGTTGTAGTAGAGGATAAGGGCGACCAGGGGCCCCAGGCCGCAGGCGAGGGCGCCGACCGTCAGCAGGACCGGGCCCAGCCACATCATGGTGGTGGTGCGATCAAAGACGCGCCGGTCGGGCAGGCGGGGCGCGAGCCGCTTGAGGTAGATCATGGCGGCGAAGTACTTGACGACCCAGGCGATGATCGAGGCGATGTTGGCGGCCAGCAGGGCCGCGCCGGCGAGGGAGCCGCCGATCGCGACGTGAGCGGCCAACGGGGGGGTCGTGGGCGCGACGCCGGCGGCGCGGGCGGCCCGCTCGACGATGACGAGGGCCAGGGTCGCGACGGCGCTGACGAGGACGGCCGCGCGGAGGACCTTGCGGGCGGTCGCGTCGCGATCGGTTCCGATGCGCCCGGGGTCGGGCTGGCTGATGAGCCACCAGCCGACGAGGCCGACCACCTCGACGCCGATCCCCACCAGCCCGGCGATCTGCTCCACGATCGCCCGTCCGCCAACCCCGCCCGACGCCATGCCCAGCTGGAGGAGGACCGCGCCCACGACCAGGAGGAACTGGGAGATGACCGCGGCCTGGACGAGCACGACACCGCGGTGCAGGCCGACCACGTAGTCCCGCCCGGCGTACTCGAGCAGGTCGCCCTGGAGCGAGCGGGCGACGGGCGTGGCGCACTCGGGGCAGACCCCCGCGACCGCCAGGCCACGCAGGCTGTACCCGCACTGGAGGCACGGGCGGTCCTCCGCGATGGTCTCGGGCGCCGGCTCGCTCACGGGGCCGAGTCTACGGGCTTCGTGGGTCCCCAGGGGGCATCGGGCGCAGCCGCTTCGCCGGCTGGCCCTACACTCCCTCCCCCCGGGAGCGCTCCATGCCGTTCACCCTTCGACCGGACCAAGGCTTCGACGTCGATGTCGAGTCCACCAAGTACCTGGCCGAGCACGTGGACACCGGCGACCGGTGGGTCCTGAACTTCGGCCCGCAGCATCCCGCGACGCACACGACGCTGCGCCTGGTGCTGGAGCTGGATGGGGAGCGGATCGCCCGGTGCACGCCGCACATCGGCTACCTGCACAGCGGCTTCGAGAAGCTGGGCGAGCACCTGGACTACAACCAGTACGTGACGATCGCGAGCCGGATGGACTATCTCTCGCCGATCCACAACGACATCACGTGGCACCTGGCCGTGGAGAAGCTCTTCGGCATCGACCTGACGCCGCGCTGCAAGGCGGTGCGCACGATCCTCAACGAGCTGGCGCGGATCCAGAACCACCTGCTGTGCGTGGGGGCGGCGGGCCTGGACCTGGGCGCCTTCACGGCGTTCCTGTACTGCTTCAACCCGCGCGAGAAGATCTACGACCTCATGGACTACCTGTTCGGGCAGCGGTTCCACCCCGACGGGACGCGCGTCGGCGGGATGATGCAGGACATCCCGGACGAGGAGGTCTTCAAGCGGATGGTCAAGGACTTCATCCGCAACGACCTGCCCGGGGCCCTGCGCGACACGGAGAAGCTCGTCCTGCGGAACCGCATCTTCCTCGATCGCACGCGCGGCATCGGGGTGCTCTCGCACGACGACGCCAACCGCTGGTCGGCCTCGGGGCCCATCGCCCGGGCCAGCGGCGTCCAGCGCGACCTTCGGAAGGACGAGCCGTACCTGTGCTACGCCGACAACTGGGACGGGCAGGGGGCGGAGGCCGTCCGGTTCCAGGTGCCCATCGCCACCGAGGGCGACTCGTACGCGCGGTTCCTCGTGCGGGTGGAGGAGATCCGGCAGTCCATCGCGATCATCGAGCAGCTCATCGACCGGATCCCCGGGGGTCCGATGGACGTGTTCGCCGACGCGAAGGTCACCAAGCCGCGCAAGGCCGACGTCTACGGCTCGATCGAGGGGCTGATCCAGCACTTCGAGCTGATCATGACCAACCGCGGCTGGACCCCGCCGATCGCCGAGTGCTACGGGGCCAACGAGGGGCCCAACGGGGAGCAGGGATTCTTCATCGTGTCGGACGGATCGCCGCGGGCCTGGCGGGTCAAGACGCGTCCGGCGTGCTTCATCAACTACCAGTTGATGCCGGTGCTGACGGAGGGGCACATGCTGGCGGATGTGGTGGCGATCCTGGGCTCGCTGAACATCGTCGCGGCGGAGCTGGACCGGTAGGTGCGGGGGCAAGGTGACACGGTGAGGGCGTGACAGAGTGAGGAGGCCGTCGTCAGGCGCTCGGCCGGGCCACGCACCCTCCCCCCGTACACTGGGGCATGGGAAAGACGTTCGGACCGTTGCCGACCCTGATCGCCTGCCTCCTCCCCCTCTGCGCCTGCACGTCCACCTACGTGGCCAATGTCCGCAATGAGACGGCCGCGCCCATCACCGCGCAGATCATCCACGATGAGCTCGGCGCCCTGAGGCTCCTCGACTCCCAGTGGATCGGGCCCAACGCGTCGGGGTCGGTGGGGCCCGTCTACCGGGGCCGGCACGAGACGATCCTCTTCATGGTCGGCGCGGCCGCGACGGCCGAGGACAGGGCCAAGTTCCAGCTCACGCCCGGCGTGAGCGCGATCGTTGTCCGGCGCGAGGGGGACCCGGGGACGGGGACGCTGCGGGTCGAGCAGGTTCGGGGGCCGTGACGCCGGGAGTGGCCGAGGGGCCATGGCGGAGGGGCAGCGGGTCGAAGTGGCGAGGGGCCCTGGTGTGGACCGTCCGTTCCCGTGGTGTGCCGCCTGGCCGCTCTGCCCTTACTCGCTCATGGGGACGAGGAGCGGGAGGAGGTACTCGACGAGGAGGAAGGCCGCGGCGCCGAGGAGGATCATGGCCGCGATGATCTGCAGCGTCATGGTGACGACCTGCCGAGGGTAGTGGCGGGGCTCGCGGACGCGAACGGCCTTGTAGGTGATGGAGATCAGGAGGGCCAGGGGGAGAAGGAAGAGCCACCAGAGGGCGTGGGCGTTGAGGGGGTCGAGGAACGGTCGCCAGGCCAGCACCAGGAGTGTCGGGGTCGTGGGGCTCACGCGGGCTCCGGGTCGTTAGCGCGGGCGGGGGCGGTGCAGGCCGGCATCGATGATCACGATGAGATTGAGCATGCCGGCGATGGTGACGAAGAGGGTGCCCAGCTCGTTCATGCGTCCGAGGCTCTTGGTGTTGGGCGGGCGGCCGCCGGCCGCCCCGGCGACGATGGGCTGGCCGGTGCCGGGGTCGCGGGTCTCGTTGGGGAGGGCGGAGCGGTACTCGTAGCGCCGCACCTGGCGTCCGTCGGGCAGGGTCTCCAGGACGGGCTCGCGGACCTTGAAGCGATTCTGGTGGAGGTAGTCGACCCCCAGGGTGAGCGGGCCGACGAGCGCCTGGCCGGCGAACCAGATGGGGTCCTCGCGCCGATCGATCACATCGATCCCGCCGATGAGGAGGCCTCCGAAGAAGAGCCCGAGGATCCCCGCGGCGATGGCCCCGGCCCGCCAGCGCTCTCCGAGGTAGAGATGGCCGGCGCCGGGAAAGGCCAGGGCCAGCAGGCCGGCGACGGGCTCGATGACCTCGGGCTCGCGCGCCGCGGGGGTGGCGCGGGATGTGCGGGCGGGCGCGGCGGTCGGGGTGGAGGCGGGAATCGGCATGGCGGGTCGTCGGCGAGCGTCCGCGCCGGGGGGAGCGTCGCCGAACGGAGGACCAAGGCGGGGAGTGTAGGGCCCCCCGGGTCGGCCGACGGGCCCGCGAGCGGCCAGGCGCGGGGCTGGACGGCTCCCCGATTGACACCGGCGCGGGGGACATTATCGTACCGCGCGATTGGGGGTGCGCATCGGGGGTGGACGCCCGGCCGGGACCTGCCAAGGATCGCACCCGCGCGCGTGCGGACGCCACGGGGTGGGCGACCGGGGTCCGGGGAGCCGCGAGGCCAACCCGGAGGAAGGTGGAACATGGTGGCACAACTCATGGAACTGTGTCTGGCGTCCGGGGCCCGCGAGGAGACTCAGGATTGGAGGGCGGCGGCGCCCCGGGGCGAGGTCCGGCCTCCGGCCGACTTTGTCATGTATGACGAAGAGGAGGAGGATGAGGACGAGGACTTCCTCGACGATGAGGACCTCGACGAGGACGACCTGGGGGACGAGGACGAGGATTTCCTCGACGACGACGAGGAGACGCTGGAGGGCGAAGAGGAGTTTGACGATGACGAGGAGGAGGACCTCTAGTCGTCGCGTCCCGCGCCCCCCTTGCGTGGGCATCCCCGCGGACGCGCGGAGCCGTGCCCATGCCCATGCCCGAGCCGAGCCATCCATCCCAACCCGCGCCCCGGCGCCGGCGCGCGGATGATGCCCCCTCATCGCGGGGGGCCGGCACGCGCCTCGAGGCGCCGGGAGACGATCGGCGCGGCTCGGTGGTGGACCAGCGCCTGCCCATCGAGCGGCGCACGAAGGACGTGGGGAGCCCGACGGGCCTGGAGCGCCGGCGCGGGCCGGGACGCCGGCTGTCGGACTTCAACAAGTCGGCCGAGGAGGGGGACCTCACCCCCGAGCAGTTCCTGTTCGTGATGGCGATCGACGCCTTCAAGAAGGCCAACGCGAAGACCTACCCGAGCTGGACCGACGTGCTGGAGGTGATCCGGCTGCTGGGGTATCGCAAGACGATGGCCAGCGAGATCCGGCTGCGGAGCGCCGAGGACTGGCGCGAGGCGCCCGATGCGCCATCGAACGTGCGGACGGAGCGTCAGAAGCAGCGCGCGGCGGCGGCGGAGCGCCAGGCGGAGCGCGAGGCGGCGTAGGCGCCGCGCTAGTTCCCCGCGGGCTCCAGCACCCTCACCTTCCCGGCGACCTTGGCCGGTTCGCGCCCCGGCCCGCGCGAGCGCGACACCGTCACCCTGTACTCGCCCGGGGGGACGAACTGCGGCCCCGGACGCTGCGGATCGCTGATCCGGTCGTACTCCTCCCGCTGCAGGTCCCAGACCACGCGGTTGACCCCGGGCCGGGTCGTGCCGGTCAGCTTGCGCACCGCCAGGCCCCGCGCGTCCGCGATCTGCACCTCGACCGCATCGCCGGTGTCCTCGCCCAGCCAGTAGGTGATCCGCGCCCCCATCGGCGGGTTGGGCGCGCCGAACGCGCGGTCCCCCCACAGCCCCGCGTGCGGCAGAAAGTGGCGCGGGCGCGCCGGCATGATCTCAAACAGATGCAGGTCCTTCGCCGCGACCTCCGGCGTCAGTTGTGACAGCGGGGACGCGTCATCCAGCACCCAGATCGACCGCCCGTGCGTCCCGATGACCAGGTCCATCTCGCGCGGGTGCTGCTGGATGTCATCGACCGCCACGGTGGGCAGCGACTCGCCGTTGAGGCGGATCCAGTGCCCGCCCCGGTCGAAGCTGGCGAACAGCCCGCGCTCCAGCCCCGCGTAGAGCACGTCGCGGCTCCGCCGGTCCTCGCGCACGCACTTAACCGAGCCGCCCCCGGCCGCATCCGCCGGCAGGTCGCCCGTGATGTCGGTCCACGTCCGCCCCAGGTCCGTGGTCATCAGGATGAGAGGGCCGTAGTGGTCGCTCCGGTGCCCATCCACCGACACGTACGCCGTCTCCCGCTCGTGGTGCGAGGGCTCGATCCGGCTGATGTACCAGCCGTTCACCGCCGGCGGCGTCACGTTGGCCCACGTCTTTCCACCGTCCGCCGTCACGTGGATCAGCCCGTCGTCCGTGCCGGCCCACAGGTAGCCCGCGCCGCCCTCCACCGGCGACTCGGCCAGCGACACCACCGTGCCGTGCGTCTCGGCCTCGGACCCCACCGACTCGATCTTCTCGATCGCGCGCGTGGAGAGATCCTCGCTGATCCGCTCCCACCGCTCGCCCCCGTCGTCCAGCCGGAAGACGTAGTTCCCGGCGAAGTACAGCGTCGTCGGCCCACCCTGCCCCCCCACCGGCGTGTGCGGCGACACAAAGAACGGCGAGTTCCAGTTGAACCGGAAGCGGGGCTGACCCTCCTTGGGCGAGGGCTTGATGTTCCGCGTCTCACCGGTGTCCACGTGCACGCGCCCGATGTTCCCCCCCTGCCACTCGGCGTAGATGACGTTCGGATCGTTCGGATCGAACGCCACGTGGTAGCCATCGCCCCCGAAACGGAACTTCCAGTCCGCGTTGGTGATCGCCACCTGCGGCAGGCCCTGCCACGCCTCCGACGCGGCGGGCGAGGCGCTCACACCGAACCACGACCCGTTGTCCTGCAGGCCGCCCGCCACGCGGTACGGGTCGGAGTTGTCCAAGCCGATGTTGTAGAACTCCCCGGTGGGCACGTGGTCCAGGTAGTCCCACGTCCCCGCCTTGTCCCACGAGAGGTACACGCCGCCATCGGTCCCCATCAGCAGGTGCTCCGGGTCGGCCGGGTCGATGGCCATGGCGTGCATGTCGCCGTGAGGCTTGCGCGCCCCGCCGGCGCGGAAGGTCCGCCCCTGGTCGTCGCTGATCCACAACCCCCAGCCCAGCACGTAGACGCGCCGGTCATCCTCCGGGTCCACGCGAATCTTCGAGAAGTAGAACGCGCGCGGGCTGTGCGGGCTCATCCGCTCCCACGTCGCTCCGCCGTCCGCGGAGCGGAAGACGCCGCCCTCGCGGCTCCGGTCGTCGAAGGGCTCCACGCCCCAGCCGCCCGCATCGGACTCCACGATCGCGTAGACGATGCGCGGGTCCTTCCGGAACACGTCCAGCCCGATGTTCCCCGTGCGCGCCGGCAGCCCGCCGGCCAGCTTCGTCCACGTCGCCCCGGCGTCGGTGGACTTGAAGATGCCCCCCTCCTCGCTCCCGCTCACGTAGCGCCAGGCCCGGCGCTCGCGCGTGTACATGGCGCAGTAGACCGTGTCCGGGTTCGCGGGGTCGAGGATCACATCGGTCGCGCCGGTCCGCTCGCTCACGCGCAGCACCGGCGCCCACGTCCCGCCGCCATCGGTGGTCTTGTAGAGCCCGCGCTCCGGGTTCGGGCCCCACAGGTGCCCGAGGCACGCGGCGTAGCACACGTCCGGGTTGCGCGGGTCCACCGCCAGGCGCGGGATGTTGTGCGAGTCCGCCAGGCCCAGGTGCTTCCACGTCGAACCGCCATCCGTCGAGCGGTACACGCCGTTGCCCCACGACGAGCTGTTGCGGTTGTTCCCCTCCCCGGTCCCGACCCACACGATCTTGCCCTTCCCTTTCTCGGCCTCGGCCTTCGCCGCGGCCTCCGGATCGCTGGCGGCCAGATCCCGCTTCTTCTGCTCCTCGACCGGATCGACCTCCTCGTCCGCCCAGCCGGGCCAGCTCGCGGGCGCATCGCAGACCACGACCGACCCGATCGAAGCCGTCACCTCGCGATCGAACACCGGTGACAGCGTCACGCCGTTGTTCGTGGTCTTGAAGAGCCCGCCGGTGCCGTAGGCGACGAAGAACGTCTTGGCGTTCCCCGGCGCGTAGCAGACATCCGCGACGCGCCCGCCCATGTTCGCCGGACCGATCGAGCGCCAGGCCAGGGCCCGCGTGATGTCGTGCGCTGTCGGGCGGCGGTCCGTTCCGGCCGGCTGGGCGGCGGCACGCACCTCCAGCGCTGCCTCCGGTCTCTGCGGCGCCGGCGCGGGCCGGGCGCCCGCCGGCTCCGGCTGATCCGGAGCGGTCCCCGCCACCCCGCACCCCACACCTCCCACGAGCGTCATGACGGCGAACGCGAGCGAACTCCGGCGCTGCGGCATCGGCGCACCTCCACGGTTGGGGCAGATGCTACCCGGATTCGTGGCACGGGTTTCGGCGTCTTCGCCGATACCCGTGCGGGGTGGGCAGACGCCCGGTAGCGGCGCCCGCCATGGGCGCGGGCAACCGCAGAGCCGGTAGCTCGTGCCACGATGTGCCACGGGTTTCGGCGTCCCCGATACCCGTGGGCCTACCGCCCGCCCGCGCCCCCCGCCGCGTCCGCGGTTCCGCCCGAGGTGGGCGTCACCGTCACCACAATCGCCGAGTCGTTGGAGTAGTACTTCGCGAACGTGCTTCGGACCTGGTCGGCGGTCAGGGCCTGGTACGCCGCGGGATCGGCCATCACGTCGTCGAGACTGGCCCCGCGGTAGGTCAATCGCGACAGGCGCCCGGACCAGTACCCCGGCTCGCGCATCTGCTCCTCGTACGTCGTGGCGAACTGCCGGCGGGCCACCGCCAGCTCCTCCTCGGTCGGGCCGTTCTTCGCGAACTCCTCGTACATCGAGCCGAGCTTGGTCACCAGCGCCTCGACCTTCGCCGGCTCGGTCGGCGCGCTGGCCGAGAAGACGCCGAAGCCCGGGTACGTCGTCGCCGCGCGCGAGCTCGATCCGATGCTGTAGACCAGTTGGGCCTTCTCGCGCACCTCGGTCACCATGCGGGTCGAGAGGATCCGCGACGCCATGGACATCGCCCGCGCATCGGCCACGTTCCGCTCGTCGGCCCCGTAGAAGCCGCAGAACACGTACGCCTGCTCCGTCGGCGTCGCGATCGTCTTGCGCGCGATCCGCGCGCCCGCCGGGCGCTGCAGCTTCCGCAGATCCGCGTACGCCTGGGCCGACACCCGGTCGCGCCCGGGCAGCGCGCCCAGGTAGCGCGCGACCAAGTCGAGCGCCCTGTCCTTCTGGATGTCCCCGACGATCACCACCTCGATCGGCGACTCCTGGATGAGCTTCTCCAGCCACGCCTGCGACGCCGCGAGCGTCAGCGCATCCACGTTGGCCGCCGTCAGCGGCTGCGTGCGCGCATCGCTCTCCGGGTAGATGATCGACCCGGACGTCCGCCCGCCGAGGCTCATCGGGTTGGTCAGCGCCTCGGCCAGGCCCTGCTTCGTGGTGGTCTGGTACTGCGTGAACGCCGACTCCTCGATCTTCGGCTCGGTCAGCAGCAGGTAGGCCAGCTGGAACGCGGGCTCGAAGTCCTCCGGGCTGCCGGAGATCGAGAGCGAGATCGAGTCGCCCCCGCCCCCGCCGCCGCCCCCGCCGCCGCGTCCACCCCGCCCGCCGCCGCCGAACCCGCCCCCGCCGCGCACGCTGGCCTTCAGGCCGGCGGTCAGGTCGCGGATGTCGGTGGAGGAGAGCTTGCGCGTCGAGGGGCGCGACCACGCCAGCTGCGCGGCGCTCGTGATCCCCTTGTTCGCCGCCGTCTCCCGCAGCTCGCCCCCGATGAGCGAGATCTGCACGCTCGCCTCGCTCCTGCGCTCATCCATGAACCGGTAGTGCACCCTCACGTTGTTCGAAAGCCAGCCGGACCAGACGCGGCTCGGGGCGTGCTCGGTCATCTCGGTCACGGTCCCCGGCGTCGGGGCCTGGGCCATGAGCGTCGTCGCGCGGACCGCCTCGCTCTCCTGCGTCGGCGGCACGGCCAGCGCCGCCAGCCCCGCCTCGAGCAGCTGCGCCTCGGTCGGCACGGCCGGGCCCGCGGGCATGGTGGCGACGAACGCGACCGCCCTCGGGTCGTACTCGGCCGCGAAGCGCATGGCGACCTCCTCCGGCTTGATCGTCGGCAGCTGCGCGTTGAGCAGCTCCAGGCGCTGCGATGCCGACATCGTCGGCTCGCCCGTGCCCACATCGCCGTTGATCTGCCCGATGATCGCCGAGGCCATCAGCGTCGGCTCCGTCTCCACCGCGCGCTCCGCGCTCGAGACCATCTCCTTCTTCACCAGCTCCAGCTCGTGCGCCGTGAACCCGAACGCCCGCGCCCGCTGCAGCTCCAGCGCGATCTGCCCGAGCGCCTCCCTCCACTGCCCCGGCTGCGCCCGCCCGGAGATCTCCGCCGTGTGCACCGCGTTCGACCGGTCGCCGCTCGACACCCGCGCGCTCAGGTACGCCGTCCCGCCCGCGGCGATGCGGTCCGACATCCGCCGGTTCAGGGCCGACTCGCCCAGACGCAGCACGAGGTTGTCCCGGTACTGCGCGACCGTGGTGGTGGGCGGGTGGGCCGGCCCGAGGCGTGTGATCCGCACATCCTCGGACCGGATCTCCGGGTCGCTGGCCACGATCGCGAAGCTCTTGTCGTAGGCCCTGACGTTCAGGGCCTGCGGCGTCGGGCGGGCCTTCTTCGGCAGCTTGCCGAACCGCTCGCCGATCACGCGGACCACGGCCGCGGGGTCGGCATCGGCCACGACCATCAGGGTCGCGTTCGAGGCGCCGTACCACGTGCCGTAGTAGTCCTGGAAGTCCTGCGGCGTGAAGGCGTCGATCGTCGCCTCGGTGCCGATGGTGTCGCGCACGGCGTAGAGCGAGCCGGGGGCGATCCGCTCCTGCACGTAGTCGCTCACGCGCTGGCGCCCGGAGAAGCCGCGGCGCCGCTCCTCCTGGATGATCTGGCGCTCGGCGTCCACCTCGGCCGGCAGGAGCGACAGGCGCCCGACGACATCGGAGAAGAACGTCAGCCCCTGGCCGAGCGTCTCGGGGTCGGCCTTGGGGAGCGAGAGCTGGTACGTGGTCTCGGCCATGTTGGTGAACGCGTTCTGGTCGCGTCCGAAGGTCATGCCGAGCGACTGGAAGAACGGCACGAGCGTGCCGGGCGCGAAGTTCTCGGAGCCGTTGAAGGCCATGTGCTCGAGGTAGTGGGCGATGCCGCGCTGCCGGTCGGTCTCGTTGAGCGAGCCCGTGTGCATGTGCACCCAGACGACGGCGCGCCCGGGCGGGTTGTCGTGCCGGCGGACGATGTAGCGCAGGCCGTTGTCCAGCTGGCCGGTGACGAGGGCCGGATCGGTCGGCAGCGGCTGGGCCGCGGCGGGGGCGGCGAGGGCGGCGGCGCCGAGGGCGAGAAGTGGACGGGCGATGGAGCGGAGGGTGAGCACGAGTGGACTCCCTGTGGGGCCGGCGATGGTGGCCGGACGCCGCCAGTCTAACGCAACGGGCTCCCCCGGCGCACATTCGTGCCGAAGGCAGTTCGAGTCTCTTGTAACTGCTTCTGGGATAGACTATTGCGCGCATCGCCGCCGCCGGCACTGGTCAAGAACGGGCCCTACGGACAGCCTTGGGCGAAGCTCGCCTGGAAGCAGACGTAGTCGGCGACGTTGAGCTTGCCGTCGTGGTCGCAGTCGGCCCACGGGTCGGCGCGGGCGAAGCGGGTCTGGAAGCAGATCAGGTCGTTGACGTTGATGGCGCTGTCGGCCGTGCAGTCCGGGTAGCAGGGCGGGCAGCCGCGCCATTCGGCAAACTGCCGGGTTGCATGCCCGCCTGCCACGTTGATGTTCGCTCCGGCAATGAACAGGGATGACACACCATCGAACCGACCGACGCCGATTGCATCGATGGATCTGTTCACACCAGTACCGGCGAGTTGCCACGCCCCGTCACGAAGGAAGATCGGTCCGAAGTTCCCCACCTGGCCAGAAGTCCCCGCAGCGAGCACGGGATCCCTCCCATCGTCGAACACGACAAGCGGGCCTGGCATGGCAGGCGAGTGGGGTTGGCCCTGTCCGATGTAGGTCCAGCTCGCACCATCCCATCGGCCCAGGCAGACGGGATCGGGGGGCGAACCGACGAACGTGAAGAGTGCCGGACCAGCGCCATCATCGAATGCCACGAGGCCGCCAGGTGAGCGCTCCGGATCGGGCAACATCGTCCACACCTGGCCGTCCCAACGCATCAGCGACACCACGTACGAAGTGCCGACGGACCGCCTGGCGACAGCGAACAGACCACGCATCGGGCCGTCCGCGACCGATGCCAGGGCGGTGACAAAGAGCCAGTCATGCGTAGTCCCGACGGCGCTCCATTGTGCGCCATCCCATCGCGCGATGGCCGGTGCAGCAACCGATCCGACCTGAGTGAAGTCCCCGCCGAGGTACAAGGCAGGACCCGAGCCATCATCGAACACCTCGAGCGCCTTGCCGTACCCGTCGGGGCCGGCACCACCCACAGCGGACCAGTCTGTGCCGTCCCAGCGGGCAATCCGCTGGACTGGATGGCCTCCGGCGCCCACGAATGCTCCGGTGGCGTACAGCGACAGCCCGCCGCCGTCATCGAACGCCGTCAGGTCGAACACAAATGGTGAGCTTCCGGGCCCAGCCGGAAACTCGAACCCACCGCCGACATCGTGCCACTCGTGTCCGTCCCACGCCGCGATGCCCCTGACGTTGAAGATGTTGCCGGCCGTGAGAAAGTCGATCCCACACACGTAGAGGCGGCCGTTGTACTGGCACATGTCGCGAATCTCGTACGCATTGATCCCGAGGTTGCGATCGAACGAGGCCCAGCGCACGCCATCCCATCGCGCGACCCGGGATGCCCAAAGCCCACCGACGCCGGGGAACGCCCCGCCCACCACCATCGCGGGTGAACCGCCCCAGTCGGTGACGATCATGGATCGAATGGGTGTCGCGGCCCCGCCGCCCGGCACCGCCTGCCAGGTGGTGCCGTCGAAACGTGCGATGCAGGAGACACCGCTGAGGCCGGGACCATTCTGGAAGTTCCCTCCCACGAAGAACTCGGGCCCAGTCGGCCCCGGGAACACGCACAAGGCGCTGGCGAACTGGTCGGTTGCCCCACCCGTTGATCCAGGCCCCAGGCCCGGACCCACCGCCTCCCACGATGTGCCGCTCCACCGTGCGACGCGGGCCGTCACAGCCTGGAGAGGAAAGCCGAAACGACCGGCGACATGGAGCGCCGGGCCGGATCCCGGGTCGAGCATCGCCATCGTGAGCGCGTAGCCGCTGATGCCACCGCCGAGCGATGACCATGCTGTGCCGTCCCAGCACGCGATGCCACGCGTCTGCAGTGGGCCCACGCCCGTGAAGTCCCCACCGACACACAACCTCGGGCCCGAGCCCAGGTCAAAGGCGCCGATGCAATAGCCAATCCCAGGTGAAGGGCTGATGCTCAGCCCCCCACCCACCTCCGACCACGCGGTCCCGTTCCACCTCGCGATGCCCTTCGCCGTCACGCCCCCCGCCTGCGTGAACAGCCCCACCACGTACAGCGCGCCCCCCGTCCCGTCGTCCCAGTACGCCATCCCCCGCACCGTGTTGTTCGTCCCCGCGCCGAACGTGCTCCACATCTCTCCGTCCCACCGCGCGATGTTGTTGGCGGGCACACCGCCGGCGGAGCTGAACTTCCCACCGACATGGAGCGCCGGCCCCGTGCCATCATCCAGCACCGCGAGCGTGAACCCCTGCCTCGGCGCACCCTGCCGAACGGCTGACCATACCCGGGGCGCTGC
>CAYWOF010000032.1:0-3995 GCA_964459825.1 uncultured Phycisphaeraceae bacterium
GTCATGGAACCGGTGGTGGTGGCGGGGAGCACGGTGCGCCACGCGACGCTCCACAACTACGGCCAGGTGGTCAAGAAGGACATCCGGATCGGGGACACGATCGAGATCGAGAAGGCCGGCGAGGTGATCCCCTACGTGCTCGGTGTGGTTCTGGAGAAGCGCCCGCACGGGGCGAGGCGCGTGACGCCGCCCGAGGCTTGCCCGGTGTGCGGCGGTCCCGTCGAGGTGGAGCCCCCCGAGGCGGCGCAGGACCCGCTCCTGGAGACCGAGCGCAACTGCATGAACCCGGAGTGCCCGGCGCAGGTGCGCGAGAAGCTGATCTGGTTCGCGGGCCGGCGCCAGATGGACATCGAGGGCCTGGGTGAGAAGACGGTCGACCAGATCCGCGCCACGGGCCTGCCGGCCGAGGCGCCCGAGCGCGCGGCGGCGGGCGTGCCTCCCGACGTCGCCCGCGTGCCGCTGGACCACTTCGCGGACGTGTTCCGGCTCAAGGACCACCGCGACCAGCTGATCGCCTTGGAGCGCATGGGTGAGAAGAAGGTGGACAACCTCCTCGCGGGGATCGAGCGAGCCAAGGGGGCCGGGCTGGCGCGCGTCCTGGCGGGGATGGGGATCCGGCACGTGGGGGACGCCACCGCGAAGCAGCTGGCACGCCTCTTCCGGGACGCCAACGACCTGCTCGAGGCCGAGGTGGCCCGGCTCATGCCCAAGGCCCTCAAGCCCGATGAGGCCGAGCGCCTGGGTTACCCTCGCGATCCCAAGGACCGGCCCGAGACGGGGCTGGGCAAGGAGACGGCGCCCGCCGTGCACGCCTATCTCCACTCGAGGGCCGCACACCACACCTTCGAGTCGCTCCAACGAGCGGGGGTGGACCTCTCCAGCCAAGAGTACTCGAAGCCGGGCTCGAAGGGCGCGGGCCCGCGTTCGGGCCGATTCGCCGGGAAAGTCGTCGTTCTCACCGGCACGCTGGAGCGCTACGAGCGGGAGGATCTCAAGGCGCTCCTCGAATCGGGGGGCGCCAAGGTGACGGGATCGGTCTCCGGCAAGACCGATCTGGTCATCGTCGGCGCCAACCCGGGCTCGAAACTGGACAAGGCCCGGGAGCTGGGCATCGAGACCTGGGATGAGGATCGCCTCCTCAAGGAGCTCAGCGCGACCTGACGTCCGGATGGGGTCGCCTCGGCGCGCCAAGCCGAGCGGCCACCCGCCCCGCCCGTGCGAATCCGTCGCGTTCTCCCATGCAGAACATCGAGTTCAAGGCCGAGCTCCGCGACGCCGACCTGGCGCGGACGATCCTTCGCTCCCTCGGGGCCTCGCAGCCCACGACGCTCGAGCAGACGGACACGTACTACCGGGTTCCCCAGGGGAGGCTCAAGCGTCGCGAAACGACCGGGCACCCGCCGGAGGTGATCTTCTACGTGCGGGCCACGGACCCCCGCCCGCGAGCGAGCCGGTTCACGATCTACACCGAGGAGCAGGCGCGCGAGCGGTTCGGCCTGCGCCCGATGACGCCCTGGGTCGTCGTGCGCAAGACCCGCCAGGTGTTCATGCTCGAGGGCGTGCGCGTCCACCTGGATCGGGTCGTCGGCCTGGGCGAGTTTGTTGAGTTCGAGGCCCTCGTGCTGCGCGGGCGTGACGAGGGCGCCTGCCGCGATCGCGTGGCGCGTCTGCGCGAGGCCCTCGCGCCCGCGCTGGGCGAGGCGGTGGGAGCGGGGTACGCCGACCTGATGGCGCGGGAATGCGAGCAGGGTTGACCACTCCCGATCGCCCGGGGGGGTGGCCGCCGCGCTCGGCGCGGCGGAGGACGCCCGGTCCCTCCGGGCTTGCGAGCCCCTGCGGCCGGTGGTAGTCTGTGGGCCATGAGGTGGCCCTGGAGCGCCAAGAACGGCTCCGCCACGGGACCAGCGGCACCGCCCGTGCGGGCGGTCGTGCCGCCTGAGAAGGAGGGTGGTGTGTCCAAGGCTGAACTGGCCGCGATGTTCGCGGGCTACCTGCGCGACGAGGGCTACAAGCCGGAGACCGACACGGACGGGGATGTCAGGTTCAAGAGTGAGGGCCTGACCTACTACATCCTCATCGATGAGACGGACCCGACGTACTTCCGCGTGATCCTGCCGGGCATCTGGAGCCTGGACTCGCCCGATGAGAAGCGTCGCGCCGTGGACGCGGCGATCGCGGTGACCACGTCGACCAAGGTGGCGAAGGTCTTCCCCGTGAAGGACAACGTCTGGGTCGCGGTGGAGCTCTACCTTCCGGAGGTGGCGGACTTCAAGGCGGTGCTGCCGCGAACCCTGCGCGTGCTTCCCCTCGCGGCGCGCGAGTTCGCCAAGCGGATGCGCGGCGAGTGACGCGAACCGGCGCGGCCCCGGACCGATTCCTCCACGATTCCTACAGCCCCAGGCGCCGGGCGATGATGTTGCGCTGGATCTCCGAGGTGCCCGAGTAGAGCGTTCCGCCGACGGAGTCCCGCAGCTCGCGCTCGTACGGGAACTCGGTCATGTACCCGTACCCCCCGTGGATCTGGATCGCGTCCAGGCAGCTCTGGACGTACGCCTCGGAGACGTAGAGCTTGGCCATGGCCGCCTCGAGTTCCGCGTTCTTCCCGTGCTGCTTGATCCGGCCGATCTCGTAGACGAGGGGGCGGGCCGTCTCCAGGCGGAGCTTCATGTCCACGATCCTGTTGGCCACCGACTGGAACTTGCCGATCGGCTGGCCGAACTGCCGGCGCTGGCGCGCGTAGCGGACGCATTCCTCCAGCTGGCGGCGCATGCTCCCGAGGCAGCTGGCGAGGATGCAGCTCCGCTCCCACTCCATCGAGCAGTTGAACACCTCGGCGCCGCGCCCCTCGCGTCCGAGGCGATTGCCCTCGGGCACCTCGCAGTGGTCGAGCACCACCTCGCCCATGGGGCTGGTGCGCAAGCCCATCTTCTCGATGTGGCGCGAGACCGTCACGCCCGGGAAGTCCTTCTCGATGATGAAGCCGCAGACACCCATGGCCCCCAGCCTCGGGTCCATCGTGGCGTAGGCCACGATGAGGTCCGCGACGGGAGCGTTGGAGACGAACATCTTCGCCCCGTTCAGGATGTACCTGTCGCCCTTGCGCTCGCACCGTGTCCGCATGGAGAAGACGTCCGATCCCGACTCCGGCTCGCTCGCGCCGTTGGCGCCGACGAGCTCGCCGCTGCACAGGCGGGGCAGGTACCGGATCTTCTGCTCCTCCGTCCCGTAGAGCAGGATGGGGATCGAGTTGGTCCACATATGGGCGTTGATGGAGAAGAGCAGCCCGTGGTCGCGCGTGCCGTAGCCGAGCCCCTCCATCACGGCGATGGTGGACATCATGTCCGATCCGCCGCCCCCGTAACGCTCCGGGATGGGCAGGCCGTGCACGCCGAACCCGGCGCACTTGTCCCACCCCTCGCGTGAGAACTCGCTCGACCGGTCGCGCTCGATCATGTCGTAGCCGAGTTCCGCCCGGGCGAACTCGATCGCCGCGTTCTGGAGCTCGATCTGCTCGGGGCTCAGGCCGACGTCCATTCGTCATCCTCCGCGCGGGCGTGCGCCCGCTCACATCCGCTTGTAGCTCGGTCCGCTCCCGGCCTCGCGCGGGCTCCAGCGCGGGCCCAGCACGTCCGTGGCCTTGCAGTCCACGCAGTTGGGCGCGTTCACCACCAGCCGATCCCCCCGGCGTTCGTACACCCCCGCCGGGCACATGGCGGCGTAGAAGTCCGCCACCTCCGGCGGGATATCCTCGCCCACGCGCAGATGGGTGGGGACATCGTCACGCGTCGAGTTGTCGGCGTGGAACACCGCGTCCACCTTGCTGAAGGTGTACGAGCCGTCCGGGGTGAACGGCTGCGCGGGCTCCACGGTACGGGCCCGCGCGGCGTCGGGCTCGACGACCACCCGGCCGGCGGGGATCGCGCCGCCCGTCGCCATGGCCACGGCCGCCCGCGCCCCGCCGAGCCAGAGTCCGCTCTTGAAGACCAGGCGCAGGT
>CAYWOF010000032.1:4005-14918 GCA_964459825.1 uncultured Phycisphaeraceae bacterium
GCGCCGTCGCTCGAGATCGCGACCGATCGGGCTCTCGCGCACGGCCGTGCGGTACGCAACCTCGGCGTCCGTGACTCCCCGCTTCATGGCGTCGAAGATGGCCCGCGCCGCGAGCATGCCCGACATCATCGCGTAGTGAACGCCCTTGAGCGAGGCGACCTCCACGAATCCGGCCGCGTCCCCCGCCAGGAGAACTCCCTCGCCGCCGAACCGGTCCGGCAGCGACCAGAACCCGCCCTCCGGAATCGTCTTGGCGCCCCACTCGACCATCCGCCCTCCCTCGAGGTGACCACGAACGAGGGGATGCAGCTTCAGGCGCTGCAGGAGCTCATGCACATCCAATCGATGCCGGCGGTAGTCAAGCCCCACGACCAGGCCCAGCGAAACCAGCCCCTCGCCCATCGGGTAGACGAAGCTCCCCCCGAACGCGTCGGGGGGGAGAGGCCAGCCCAGCGTGTGGATCACCCGATCCAGCGCCCGGGCCGGCGGCGACTTGACCTCCCAGAGCTCCTTGACCCCCAGCGCGTAGATCTGCGGATTGGGTGAGGTGACCCCCCGCCACCGCAGGTACGCCTGCGTGAGCGCCCCGCGCGTGCCCTCGGCGAGCACCGTGTGGCGGGCGGTGAGATCCGTGGGCGGCGCGTAGCCGCTTCCGGGCGACCCGTCGCGGCACAGGCCGCTCGGCGTCGTCCGCGCGCCCACGATGCGCCCGCCGTCCTCCAGGAGCGCCTCCACCGGGCACCCGGTCATGACGTGGACCCCCAGATCCTCGGCGTGCCGGCCCAACCAGCGCACGATCTCGCAGAGCGAGGCGACGCGGTGGCCGCGGTTGCGCATCGTCGGCGGCGTGGGGACCCGGACGGCCCGATGGGCGGTCAGCAGGTAGACGGCCTCGTGCTCGACACGCCCCCGCAACGGCAGCTCGTCCTCCCGAACTTCCGGGAGCAGCTCTCGAAACGCGACCGGGTTGACCACCGCCCCCGACAGCGTGTGGCCCCCGAGCGTCGCGGCCTTCTCCAGCACGCCGATCTCGGGGCGCGAGAAGCCCGGATCGCGCTCGTGCTCCGCGCGGCAGAGCCGGGCCAGCTCGATCGCCCCGGAGAGCCCCGCCGGACCCGCCCCCACGAAGAGCACGTCCAGCGGAACGGCCTCCTCACTGGGACTGGCGCGCAGGATCAGGCGCTCGACGGGGAGCCCGGGCTGGTGGACGATGGGCAGGATGGAGCGCCGCTCACCCATCGGTCGACCCCCGCGCCACCGGAGACCGCGCCCGAGGGGAGACCGTCCCGGCGGCGCACCGCTGCCGGCCGGTCATCCCATCTCCTTCAGTCGGCGCAGCTCCGCCGTCAGCAGCGGAACCAGCACGAAGAGATCGGCGCAGCAGCCGTACGTGGCATGCTCGAAGATGGGGGCCTCCCGTTTCGTGTTGATCGCCACGATGATCCGGCTCCCGCGCATCCCCGCCAGGTGCTGGATGGCCCCGTCGATTCCGCACGCGATGTAGAGGCGCGGCGTAACGACCTTGCCCGTTAGCCCGATCTGGCGCGCGTGGGGCTGGTACCCCGCGTCGCAGGCCGCGCGGGAGGCGCCCACGGCCCCGTCCAGAACGCCGGCCAGGTCGTAGAGGATGCGGAAGTTCTCCTCGCTCTTGAGCGAACGGCCGCCCGCGACGATCACGTCCGCCTCCGTCACATCTCTCACGCCGGAGGCCCGCACGACCTCGAGCACGCGCAGCCGCTCGTCCCGGTCGGCGCCCGGGACGGTGAGACGCTCGACCCGCGCGGCGCGTCCCGGCTCGCGGGCGGGGGCCGAGTACGCGTTGGGGCGCACCGAGATGATCGCCAGTCGCTCGGGGTCCACGACGCACTCGGCGATGCACCGGCCGCTGTAGAGCGTGCGCCGGACTCGGACCCGGCCCGCCTGGCCCGAGG
The DNA here is from genome assembly GCA_964459825.1 of uncultured Phycisphaeraceae bacterium. GTDB lineage: Bacteria > Planctomycetota > Phycisphaerae > Phycisphaerales > UBA1924 > CAYWOF01. The sequence goes on from CAYWOF010000032.1 coordinate 5,937, forward strand.
CCGAGATGCAGTCCGTGGCGAGCGCTGCGCCCTGGCGCACGGCCAGGCGTGGCCCCAGATCCCGACCCAGGGCGGTCGCCGCGAGCAGCACCACGCTGGGGCGGACCCGTTCGATGGCCGCGCCGATCGCCGTGGTGAATGGCGATGCGCGATACCACCCGAGCGAGCCGTCATCCGCCGCCAGGACGAGCGACGGGCCGAACTCGCCGAGGGAAGCGCCGATCGCCCCGATCTCCCGGCCGATCACGAGGCCGACCACCTCCGCGCCCGTCGCGCCGGCCAGCTCGCGTGCCACCGTGAAGAGCTGGAGCGAGGGCGCGACGGCCTTGCCATCCCGTTGCTCCACGAAGACCAGCACAGGGCCCGAAGCCATCAGAGCACCCTCGCCTCTTCCCGCAGCAGGCGCACGAGTTCCCGCGCCATGGTCTCGGGTGGTCCTTCGAGAAAGCGGCAGGGGGGACGGCCCGGCGGAGGGGCGATCCGTTCGATCCTCACCCCGGACCGAACCTGCGCCGCCCCGTCTCCGGACGTCACCGTCTCGACCGGCTGCTTCTTGGCCTTCATCAGCCGAGGCAGCGGCGGGTGGCGCGGCTCGACAAGGCCCTTCTCGCAGGTCAGGAGCGCCGGCAGCGAGGTCTCGATGACCTCCTCGGCTCCCTCGACCCGGCGGTGGGCCCGGAGACTACGGCCGTCGGACGCCACCTCGACCCGCGTCACCGCACCCACGTGCGGCAGGTCGAGCATCTCGGCCAGGGCCGGACCCAGTTCGCCCGAGTCGTTGTCGATGGCCTGCTTGCCGCACAGAATCAGGTCCGGGCTGCCTCCGGCCTCGCGACGGATGGCGTCGGCCAGAAGCGCCGCGCCGAGGATCTCGTCCTGCGCGGCCGCGTCGGAAGGAACGTGGGCCGCCCGGTCGGCGCCCATGGCCGCCGCGAACCGGAGCACCTCGACGACGTCGGCAGGCCCGGCGCCGAGCGCCAGGATCTCGGCGACGTCCGACCGTCCCTCGCGCAGCCGAACGGCCAGCTCGACCCCGAACTCATCGAACGGATCGCAGACGTAGCGGAGCCCGGCGGCGTCGATCCCGCTTCCGTCGGCCAGCGGCCGGATCGGAGCCCTGGAATCCGGCACCCGTCTGACGATGGTGACAATCCGCATGGAGCCTCTCGATGGGGAGCCCGCGCACCCGCGGCGCAGGATAGGGGTGACCCTGTGACCGGACCTCAACCACCGCCGACACCCACCGGGCCGGGCTTCGAGCGGACCCCGACACCTCTTATCGGCGCGCCGGCACGACCGGATAACGGCCAGGTCGGACCGCTTGGGCCGGGTCCCGTGCGCCAACCTTCGCGACCAAGTCCGTATCGGTCGTCCCGATGCACCTTCGGGGCGTGGCTGCCGGCGGGCCTGGCGTCTTGACCCGGCTACGGCCGCGCGGTGGATTCCCGGACTCGCTGGTCCTGCTTTCGCCGGACGTGGGACGGCCACGACGCGGTGACGGCGGCGGCCGGCCCCCCCGCCGATCAGAGGCGGCGGATGCCCGCGACGGAGACGCGCAGCACGGACAGGTCCCCGCGCTGCTCGAGCTCGCCGGTCGCCTGGACCGGATCGGCCACGAACGGCAGGATGCCCCGGTCCACCGGCCCCCCGGACTCATCGGCGATCAGGTAGAGGGTCTCGCCGCCGCGTGCATCACGGGTCACGAACAGCGCCGGGATGCCGCCGGCGATGCAGAGGGTGGCGCATTCCTTGTGGGTCTTGCCGTGACCGGGCTTCATGGCGCCGAGAAAGCACTTGGAGTCCACGATCTCACCGCGCAGCGTGACCACGCGGCGCTCGACGGCGGTGGGAACCGGCGGGGCCGAGGCGGCGGGCGCCGCGGGTCTGGGATCGCCCGGCTGCAACTCGAGCATCCGGCGGCCCGCGCGATGGAGGAGGGTGCCGAAGATTTCCACGCGCCGACCGTCGAGCACCTCGGCGCGCGTGGCCCCGCGCTTGCCGGGTTCCACCAGCAGAAGAAACCCGGGCTGGCCGTCGCCGCGATCGTCCGCCCAGAGCATCGGGGAGGGCCGGGCCGTGAGCACGCCCACGAACGAGCGAGGCGTGCGGCTGTCCCACGCGCCAGGACCCGCGTCGGATTGGGTCCAGGCCGTGAGGCCGGCGACCAACAGAAACCCGGCCAGGAGCGCGGGGATAGACCGCCGCAGGAACCGGCGGTACCCGGCCGGCACCGGCCGGTAGCCGACGTAGAGCTCGTGCGAGCCGTCGCGCCTACTCATCGTTCGTCTCCGAGATCGGCGCGGGCGGCAGCGGCGTTCCGGGTGCTTCCGGCGCCGAGTGGACCTGCACGCGCCCACGCACGATCCGCACCTTGTAGGTGGCGATCCTCTCCGTAAAGGGCGGGGGCGAGCACCCGTCGCCCGGCCGGTACTGCCAGCCATGCCACGGGCAGGTGATGCAGCCATCGATGATCCGCCCCTCGCCGAGCGGGCCGCCCTGGTGGGCGCAGACGTTCGTGACCGCGCTGACTCCGTCCCGATGGCGAAAGACCGCGATGCGCTCGCCCCCGGGCGGGCAGACGACCCGGGCGCGGTCGATCGGCATTTCGGAGACGGGGCCGGCGTCGATCCATCCATCGGATGCCGCGCCGCTCGAGCGGTCGCGCCGCGTCTCGCGCAGCCCCGCCGCGACGTGCAGGCCGGCGACGACCGCAGCCCCCGCGACGGCCGCGATCGGGCCGATCACGCCCCGGTCGTTCTGGAGCGCGCCGAGCGCGATGTGCCCGGCGACCAGGGCGTAGGCGGGGTACACGAGCATGTGCAACCCCTTCCAGGTCGCCGGCGAGAGGTTCTTGAGCCAGAAGTCGTGGCTCGTCGCGGCCATGAGGAACATCACCGTCAGCGTGCCCAGGCCGAGCAACTGGTAGGGGAAGGCCGTGATCGACAGGAAGTTCGTGTTCGTGGCCAGCAGCGAGACGACGGGGTTGAGCACGCCGAACCCGTGGTAGTAGCCGACGGCAATCACGGCGTGGGCCAGCGCCACCAGGAAGGTCATCACGCCGAGGTGTCGCCGGTTGTAGAGCAGGGGGAGAAACCGGGTGTCCAGGCGCGACAGCGGGCCGATGAGCAGGATGACGTGCAGAAGCACGGCGGCGCACGCACCGAGCGCCCGCATAGCCAGGATCGGCCCGCTCGTCTCGTGACCGTCCGCCTGCGTGATCGCCGACACCCCGGCATACGCGCCCACGAAAACCGCCACCGCCGTTGCCGCGACCGCGTCGTACACGCGCTTGTGTCGGTTCCACTGGACCGCGGTGTAGCCCACACTCATGGGGCGGACCCCTTCGCTGCGCCGTGCGTCGGCTGAGCCCGCGCGCCGGGCTTGAGGACGAGCCCCGCGATCAGCACGAGGATGCAGACCGGCCCGACCAGCAGCCAGACCGTGAGATGCCGGCGCCGGAGGGATCGCGTCATGGGCGCGGGCTCCGATTCGCCCGTCGCCACCGGGCGAGCATCCACGGCCAGAGCGCGACGACGCCCGGAATGATCACAAGCCGGAACCCCCACGGGGCGTTGGCGGCCGCGTGATCCACCCGGGGAAGGCCGGCGGTGACGAACGCGATCGCGAAGAGAATCCCCAGGGCGGCGTATCCGGCGCCGGCTGCGGCGATCAATGTCGCGACGTGCGTTGCCATTGGCGCCTCCTGGGTCTCGACGTGTTCCCTCGGCGGGGGGACCAACCGAGGCCGGTCATCACCGCCGGGATAATGCGCATGACCACGCGTCCCACTTTACAGTCGCGTTCGCTGCCGGAACACTGGACTCGCCCCGGTGCTTAGCGCCGCCGGGCGAACCGGATCGCCTCCACCAGTCGCCTGGGGGCCACGGTGTCGGCCGGGGCGTCGCTGGCGGTCATGGACATCCTGCCAAGCCTCACGGTCTGCCGGTAGGACTCGACGTAGGCGACGCACGACGGGCAGACCGCCAGGTGGCGATCGAACTCCGCCCGGCGCGCCGGCGGCAGCGTGCCATCGATGTAGTCCATGAGGAACTCGATCAGCTCCCGGCACGTGATGTACTCGTGGTCCTTCACGGGGTCTCCCCGGCAAAGTGCGGCTCCAGAAGCGCCCGCAACGCCTGACGCGCCCGGTGCAGCCGGGTCCTGACGGCCGCGTGGGTCATCCGGAGCACCGCGGCCGTCTCGTCGGTGTCCAGCCCCTCGATGTCCCGGAGCAGCATCACGACCCGGTACGGCTCCGGCAACTCCGCGATCCGGGCGCGCACCAGCGCGCGAAGTTCTTCGCTTTCGATGCCGGACCCCTCGGGAGGGTTCCACGGGCGCGTCGGATTCTCCTGATGCCCGTCCTCTCGGAACCGCGGCAGCAGACCCTCCAGCGAGGTCTCGGGTCGGCGCCGACGCGACCGCATCTTCATCAGGCAGGCGTTGACCGTGATCCGGTGCAGCCACGTGGTGAGCATCGAACGGCCGTCGAAGCGGTCCAGCGATTTGAACGCGCTGAGGAACGCGTCCTGCACGGCGTCCTCGGCGTCGTCCTCGCGGGGCAGGAAGCGGCGGGCCACGGCCAGCATGCGCCCGCCCGCCAGTTGGACGAGCTCGTCGAACGCGGCATCCTCGCCGGCCCGCAACCGGGCCACCAGCGCCGACTCGTCCAGCCCGGGCGCCACCCAGTCGGCCGCCTGGGCCTTTGCCGTCACGGTCTTCATGCCTGAGCCTCCTCGAGCAGACTTTCCACGTAGAGCGAGGCGCCCGTGATCCGCCACCCGGCGCGACGAAGCCGTGCCAACGCCTCGGCGCCGGCCCGGTCCACCGACACCAGGCCGGTGAGGTCGACCGCGCCAGCTCCGGCGCTGGCCATCGCGTGAAGCTCGGGCACGCTCTGCCCATCCAGGCGACCCTCGACGCGGATGACGGGGTGGGGCACTTCGACTCGGGTGAGCTTGATCACGGGGCGTGTCTCCGTCGGACACGCAGGGCAAGGGGTGTGCCAGATGGCGGCGGCGCCTCGAACATGCGCACAACTCGTGTGTTTACACGTGTTTAGAAGTCGTGCCGCGCGACCTCGCGTGCGCCGGGCGGCGCGACGGGCCGCGTCCGGCGCGGCCGGTCGTCGCGCGGACCGGCACGGGTCAGGCCTTGATGCCCAGGCGCGACATCCGGCTGCGGAGCGTGCTGGGCGGCAGTCCGAGAATGGCGGCGGCGCCGGACGGACCGGCGATCGCCCCGCCCGTCTGCTGGAGGACCGAGCGGATGTGCTCGCGCTCGACGTCCTCCAGCGACTGCGAGCCGCCGGCGCGTGGCCCCGGCCCGGTGCGCAGCGCATCGGGCGCGATCCGCAGCTCGGGGCCGGTGCAGAGGATCACCGCGCGCTCCAGCACGTTGCGCAGCTCGCGGATGTTGCCCGGCCACGCGTAGCGGGTGAGCCGGGTCAGCGAGTCGGGCTCGACGCGGTCGAACCGCTTGCCGACGGCGGCGCTCAGCTGCGTGACGAAGTAGTTCACGAGTAGAGGGATGTCGCCCGCGCGCTCGCGCAACGGCGGCACGGTGATGGGAAAGACGTTCAGCCGGTAGTACAGGTCCGGGCGGAACTTCTGGGCCTCGACGTCGGCGCTCAGGTCGCGGTTGGTCGCCGCGATGACGCGGACGTTGACGCGGATGGTGGTCGAGCCGCCGACGCGCTCGAACTCCCGCTCCTGGAGCACGCGCAGCAGCTTGACCTGAACGTCGGGGGCCACTTCGCCCACCTCGTCGAGGAAGATCGTGCCGCCGTCGGCCAGCTCGAATCGACCTCGACGCGTGCCCGCCGCGCCGGTGAAGGCCCCCTTCTCGTGGCCGAAGAACTCGCTCTCGACGAGGCCGGCGGGGAGCGCGGCACAGTTAACCCTGACGAACGGCCCGGCGCGGCGCTTGCTGCGGTCGTGGATGGCGCGGGCGACCAGCTCCTTGCCCGTGCCCGTCTCACCCTGGATGAGGACGGTCGAGTCGGTCGGGGCCACCCGTTCGACGCTGTCGAGCACTCTCACGAGCGCCGGGCTGCGGCCGACGATCTCGTCGAAGTTGTGGACGGACCTGAGTTCGTCCTTCAGATACCGGTTCTGCGCCTGGAGGCGGGCCTGCTCCTGCTCGAGCAGCACCTTCTCGGTGATGTCGATGAACATCGTGCGCGTGGCGCCACCACCGGGCTCCGGCTTTGACCACCACTGGATCCAGAGGGGCCGGCCGTCGCGTCGGCGGAGTTAGAGCACGACGCCGCTCGTGTCGGTGCCGCGCCCGACGGAGGCGAAGGCCTCCTCCAGGCGCCGCTGGTTCTCCGGGTTGTCCACGACGAACGTCCTGCCGTACGTGCTGGCCACCTGCTCGGGCGTGATGCCCAGAGCCCGCATCGCCGCGTTGTTCGCGCGGATGAACTTCGTGTCGAGCCCCTCGAGCACGTAGGCGATCGGGGCCTCGTCGAACAGGTCGCGGAACCGTTCCTCGCTCTCGGCCAGGGCCCGCTCGAGGCGCAGGCGCGTCAGCTCCGCGGCCGCCCGGGCCGCGAAGATGCGGAAGATGGCGAGGTTCCGCGGCACGGCGGGCATCGGGCGCGTGTCCATCACGAACAGGTGCCCGAGCACCGTCTGGTCCGGCATCAGCAGGGGCACGCCGAGGTAGCTCTCGGCCTTCAGGTCGACGAGCGGGGCGTCGTCCGGGAAAGCCCGCTGGAGCCCGCTGGGGTAGTGGCTGAACTGCCCGCCGATGACGTCGTGGCAGGGCGTCCCCGCGAGGGGCCACTCGAGGTTGTCGGCGAAGCGGTCGCCGGCCCAGAACGCCAGGGACCGTGCCGACGCCGTCGCGGGGAGAAACTCGGCGACGATCGCGTACCGCACGCCCAGGGCCTCGGACAGGCCATGGGCCATGACGCGGAAACACTCGTCGCCGGAGGTGCTCGACACGCCGCGGAGCAGGGCGTGCAGGACCGAGTCCTCGGCGATGAGTTCCGGCGTCTGGCCTGGGTCCGCGGCGCTCGGCACCGCGCCTCCTGTGGAGGCGGCTGCGGACGGCGGGGAGGATCGTGCCGTGCTCATCGGGTGGAGGCGGGCATTGTACGGAGTCGCGCGGGCCCGGTCGTGCAACCCGCGGCCCCCCGCGGCATCTGATGGCGGTGGCGGTCGGCGTCCGGCCGCGAGGTCCACACCCGAGACCAGCCGATGACTACCATGAGCCCCCCCCGCCCCCCGCGCTCCGGCTCCATTTCGAGCACGACGATCCGCGACCTGATGCCGGATCAGTTGCCCGATGTCGTGATGCCCGCGTGCGAAGTACGTCCGATCCTCAAGGGCCAGACGGCGATCGTGACCGGGGCGTCATCGGGCATCGGGCGGGGCATCGCCAACGCGCTGTGCGCCGCGGGAGCCAACGTCGTCGTCAACTACATCGGTCCCGAGGCCCAGGCGCAGGAGGTCGTCCATGAAGCGACGCACTGCGGGTGCGATCACCGGGGCGGGGCGATCGCCGTCCGGGCCGACGTCTCGGACGAAGGCCAGGTGCGCGCGATGTTCGCCCGGGCGCTCGACGAGTTCGGCGCGATCGACATCCTCATCAACAACGCGGGGATGCAGCAGGATGCGCCGATCGAGTCGATGACGCTCGCCCAGTGGCGCAGGGTCATCGACGTGAATCTCACCGGCCAGTTCCTGTGCGCCCGCGAGGCCATCCGCGAGTTCAAGCGGCGCGGCGTGCGGCCGGGCGTGTCGTGCGCCGCGGGCAAGGTTGTCTGCGTGTCGAGCGTGCACGAGGTGATCCCCTGGGCGGGGCACGCGAACTACGCGGCGAGCAAGGGCGGCGTGATGCTGCTGATGAAGAGCCTGGCGCAGGAGGTCGCCCCGTGGCGCATCCGCGTCAACAGCATCTGCCCGGGGGCCATCCGCACCCCGATCAACCGCCCCGCGTGGGAGACGCCCGCGGCGTACAACGAGCTGATGAGACTGATCCCCTACAAGCGGATCGGAGAGCCCGAGGACGTCTCGCGCCTGGCTGTCTGGCTCTGCTCCGACGAGGCCGACTACATCACCGGGGCGAGTCTGTTCGTGGACGGCGGCATGACACTGTACCCCGGGTTCGAAGCAGGGGGATAAGAAGAACGTGCGCTGCCGCGGCGTGGCAGGGCGAACGTGCCGGGCTCGGTGGCGCCGCCTGGCCGTGGGGGCGACGGCTGTCCCCACCACTCTGCCCGGGCAGCTCCGGCGCCTCGTGACTCTCGAACATGGTCACCGTTCTCATCCGCCATTGGCCCGAGTACCTGATCGAGGGCGCGCTGCTTGGCGCGTTCATGATCTCGGCGTGCGTCTCGGTCGCCCTCTTCGAGCATCCGGCGTCGCGGATCCGCCGGGGCATCCCCTCGGCATTCGCCCGGCGCGCGATCATCGGCCTGCTCATGGGCCTCACGGCGGTCGCGCTGATCTACTCAGGCCCCGGCCAGCGCTCCGGCGCGCACATGAACCCGGCGGTCACGCTCGCGTTCCTCACGCTGGGCAAGGTCCAGCCGTGGGACGCGCTGTTCTATGTGCTCGCGCAGGTCGCGGGCGGGACGGCCGGTGTGCTCCTGTCGCGGGCGGCCCTGGGGCGCGTCGTCGCGCACCCCGCCGTGAACTACGTCGTCACCGCGCCTCCGGCCACGCCGAGCGCGCCGGGCCTCTCCCGCGCACGCACCGCGTGGATCGCTGAGTTCGTGATCTCCTTCGGCATGATGGCGATGGTCCTGGTCTCGACGAGTTCCGGGGGGGCGCCCTACACCGGCCTCCTCGCCGGGGCGCTCGTCGCGGCGTACATCACCGTGGAAGCCCCGCTCTCGGGGATGAGCCTCAACCCCGCTCGCACGCTGGCCTCTGCGATCCCCGCGCGCTCGTACCGGGCGCTCTGGGTGTACCTGACGGCCCCGCCGCTGGGCATGCTGGTCGCCGCCGGGGCGTTCAGCGCGGCCCAGGG